>JAHJSK010000077.1 GCA_018830365.1 Patescibacteria group bacterium
ATTAACTAATCTTGCCAATCTAATGGAAAAATACAAAAAAGAATTATTTACTTGCGTTGTTTGTAAAGGAGTTGCTCCAACCAATAACAAAGCCGAGCAGAAATTAAGGCATCTTGTTTTAAAAAGAAAAAATTCTTTTGGAACCAAATCAGAAAAAGGAAACAAAGTTCTTTCAATAAATTTGTCTGTTATTTTATCTACTTGGTGGCAAAACAAAAATAACTTTTTCCAAAAATTCAACGGATTATTGACTCAATGCTGCTCGGAAAAGAATAAAATTGAAGCAGAACCTGTCTGCCGATAGGCAGGGGTGTAAAAATTTTGATTAGTTCCAGCTTAATCTCGGTAAAGTAGTGAGCAGTTACCTCGCGGTGCCTTGCAAGATGCAAGTTTCAGTGTTCGGACATGAAGCGTTGATTTCCAACCCGGCCAAGTCAAAGCCGTTCAGTATCCCTGCCATTTCCGCTAATTCTTCCGGCTCTCCGAAAATGGAAGCTACCAAAGGAATTTTTTTTACTCCGTAGGGAAACGAAGTTTCTCCTTCGGGGCCCGCCCTCGCTTTCCGCCTCCGCCGAATTTTGTGCCAGCGAAGCTGGCGCACCACCTTAAATTTCTAAACTGTAAATCCAACTAATTTAACTAACAGCCACGAAATAATCAAGAACGAAACTGAAAAGACGGGAACAAAAATATATTTCATTTTATCTTTTGGCTGAAATGACCAAGACGAATATTCAGCCAATTTCAATTGCTCAAATAAAATTCTATCTTCAATTTTAATTCTTTTAATTATGAAGCTAATAATCAGAGCTGAAATTGGCAGAACATAAATAATCAAAATGGGAACTACAAAATCGCTCATGAAATATCTCGTGCTGGAATAACCGATTTCTCCAATCAATGCAGATAACGCAAACAAACCAAACACCAGAAAAGGAATGGCCACGAAAAATAAAATTGTGGCAACTCTCCTCTTCCAAAAATATCCTTTCTGTTTTATTTCAGCAAGCAATGGTTCAACACTTTCACTTTTATTTTTCGTGCCAACCAATACAGTTGTTATCAACAAACCAAGAAGCGTTAGAAAGTTAGACAATCCAATAAAACCAAGTTTCACTGGTTTTTTTCTTAAATCTCTAAAAATAATCAGGCCTGCCAAAATTCCTGCTAATATCGAACTCAATATAAACAGAATAATCGCACTGACTATTGGATGTTTAGCTACAAAGGTTGAATAATAGGTTTTTACTGGTGCCTGATTATTTATCCATAAATCATTAGTCAAAAATTTTGAAGGTGCGTTGATTTCTATTTTAGTGTATTTGATATTCTGATTTTGGCCGCTGTAAAAGTTTTTTAAGTCATCAGCAAAACTTGCATAGTTATCAACATAGTAGTCTGTTTTTGTGTAGCTTTTGATGTCTTGAAAAACTTTTGGCGAAACATGGCCAATTATTCTAATCGTTGCCGGAACTGTTTTACTTCCGTAAACACTCGTAGGAAGTAACGGGAAATAAATATCTTTCGTGGGAAATGTTACAAACACGCCCTTTTGATTATTATTTGTTTGTACTGGTTTAGGATTTAATCTCTTTTCTGTTGTTTCCTTGTAAGCTAAATCTGGCCTATTTTTCTGTAAATATTCGATGACAATACTGTAAGCATAAGGGTGAGAATCGACATAACCTTTAACATCCCGCGGATTTTTTTGAAAATATTCTCTAATCCCCGGGAGCCCTTTTTCTACTCCATTAATCAACATATCTACTGCATCTTGTGGTACGCCACTAAGTAATTCTTCATTGGTTTTTAAAACTTTATTTGTGATAGTTTCGTATTCATCAACAATTGCTTGACTTGGCGAGCTTATCCATGATGCAACAAAAGAATATTCTTTGCCGATGTAATTATCTAAAACAGGAATTGAACCACTTTCAATTTTTAATCCCTTGCTTTTTAAATAATCGTAAAGTCCATTGGCGGTTTTGGCGGTGATAATTTCTGAGGTAATGCCTTCTTTTTCTAAATGCTCAAAAATTATAACATCTTGTTCAACGACTCTGCCAAAACCTTTTGTGCCAAGCGTATTGTCAAGACCTTGTGTGGCTACTCCAAAAGATGACATCATCACAAACGGGATAGTATAAACTTGGGTCATTTGCAAGAAATTTTTTGTGTCATCAAGATTCGATTTTGCTTTTTTGGATATTTCTTCGCCACTTAATTGTGGCAAGCTCTTGACTATATCTATCACAACCTTATTTGGATTAGCTGGTATAGGAAATAGCCACACTACTCCATTACTTTCTTTTTCCTCAAGACCAACACTAATAATCATTTTTTGCAAGCCATTGTCATAATTGATAAATGCTTGCTGATTACTTTCATTTGAATAATCCCAACGGCCTGAATAAGGATCGGGTTTTATCATCATTCCGTCTGCAAAAACTGACTTAGGAATAAAGGATAATACCGCCAGAAATGCGATTAGCGATAATGTAACAATTGAGAATGTTTTTTTCATAGTTTTATATTACGACTATTTTATTAAATCATCAACACTAACCTCAAGCGCCTTGGCGATTCCTGCCCGTGGCAGGCAGGTTTGCCATGATTTGAACGCTACCTTTGACTATTTATCAGCCCAAACAGCATTTTAGATAATACTTCAAACTTTTGATAAAAATAATTAAACTCAAAACTTCTTTATTGAGTTTTTTTGCTCTCTTGCAAACATCAAGGTTTTCGAAATCAAACATTTTGTAATTTGTGTGAGTAATTGGTAATTAGGGATAAATTTTTCGCGTAACATATTCTTCCCTATTCTAATTACAAACTACAAATTACTAACTACTGAAATTTTGAGCGAAGCGAAAAATTTATATGCCCCCAGGGGGACTCGAACCCTCGTCAATGGCTTAAAAGGCCAGTGCTTTACCACTAAGCTATGGGGGCTTTCAATATTGTAAATTTTAAATTTAAAATTGGAAATTTACCTTAATGAAATTTATTTAATACTTTTTGATGAAGTCATAATGATGGAAGCAAATATTTTTGCAAGTTCGGTGGCCTCCGCGGAAATATTTTCAGCTTTACCAATTGAACAAAGTTTTAAGTCTTGAATTATATCAAGCCAAAAATTTGTTTCGTTGATTTCTCTAAGCGCGACACCTATTATGCTAATAAATTCTTTTTTAGATCTCGCTGACTGAGCTTCAATAAAATTAGCGCCCGCTGAAGTAACAGAATCTATTATTTGGCCTGCAATTTTAAACGCAGCGGTTGTTTTTGGAAAATTATCTACCAAAATAGCCACCTCTTTTATTAATTTTCTAATCCGCTCTAATGTAATTTGAGCTTTAGGATTTGTTAATTTCATAAATTTCCAATTATATTCTTTTTTCTTTCACAAATTTCCAATTTTAAATTTAAAATTATACCCCCTCTCTTTTGTTTAAATTTCCAATTTTAAATTTCCAATTTTAAATTTAAAATTATACCCCCTCTCTTTTGTTTAAATTTCCAATTTTAAATTTCCAATTTTAAATTATAATCCTTCCTCTCTTAATTTTTCTAATAATTCTTTTTGTTTTTTTGACAATTTTTTCGGCGTCTGTACCAGCAATTCAACATACATATTCCCTCTGCCCCAACCAGAAAAACGAGGAATGCCTTTGTCGGAAATTTTAAAAATTTTTCCGGATTCCGTACCGTTGGGAATTTTCAATAAAATCTTTTTTCCTTCCAGCCCGGGAATTTCAAGCTCCCCACCCAAAGCCGCAATGGAAAAAGAAATGGGAATGGCTAAATAAATATCATCGCCTTTTCTCTGAAAAACGGAATTGGGCAAAACAAAAATCCTTACATATAAATTTCCTTTTTTACCTCCTCTTTTTCCGGCCTCTCCCTGTCCAACAAATTTTAAAACTTGTCCAGAATCCACGCCGGCTGGAACAGGAATTTCCATTTGCTCTTCTCCTGCGATGCGTCCCTCTCCCTTACAAACATTGCAAGCATTTTCTGGAATTTTGCCCTCTCCCTTGCATTCGGGACAAAGAACATAGTGGCCAATGGTTCCGAAAATAGTCCTTTTGATCTGCTGAACTTGACCTTCTCCCCGACAGCTAAAGCATTCCTTGATTTTAGTGCCTGGCTCGCCGCCCAAACCGGCGCATCTGGAACAAACTATTTTTTTTGCGAGATTAATTTTTTTCTCAAAACTTTGCAATGTGTCTTTTAAGTCAATTTTTATTTCCACTTCAATGTCTCTGCCGCGATTAATATTCTTTTTACCCTTTTCTCTATTGTCGCCAGAATTAAAAAATTGGTCAAACAAATCTTCCATTCCAAAAGAGCCAAAATCAAAATTAAAGCCCTGCCCGCCAAAACCAGCTCCCTGAAAAGCGCTTGAATCAAATCCCTCTCCGAACCCAGCCGGTCCTTGACCTTCAAAAACATGGCCGAATCTATCATACTGCTCTCTCTTGCCTTTGTCGTTCAAAATCTGATATGCCTCTGATATTTCTTTAAATTTCTTTTCGTCCCCTCCTTTTTTGTCCGGGTGATATTTATGAGCCAGCCGACGATATGCTTTTTTGACTTCCTCTTGCGAAGCACCTCGCTCAATGCCCAAAATTTGATAATAATCTTTTGTCATAATTGTTTTGTTAAAATTTCTTCAAATACAAAATGTAAATTTTTTGTTGATATATAGATATGCAATTTTTCTCTTCAAAAAAAATTGCACTGGTGAGACATGGTAATGGGACGATTAATTTACTCAAATAACCTACTTACCCCCTCACCAAAGATTTTGGTGTAGGGGTTTACTTTCTGATATGATCATTGATTAAGTATAAGAGGTTAATTTATTTTTCGACTTTTTTCGCTTTTATTATTTCTTCAAATACAAAATCTTTAATTGCCTTTGCTTTTTCAAAAGCTTCTTCGGTTTCGTTTTTGGAATACAATTCTGTATATCCGCCAGGATAACGAGGAGGAATATAATATCTATTAATCTTTCGGCAATTCTCGTTTAAGCATTGAAAATCTTTTTCAATTTTTTTACAACTATTTAAAAGAGAAATTAAATCATGAATTTTTTTAATTTTTTTTGCTTTAGCAATTAAAAACCCTTTTAAATATTTCTCTGCCATTTGATGACAATGAAAACAAATAATAGTCATCGGACCATTTTCTTTTAAAAGAATTTCAACTGTTTCTTCATCCTCATTTGCTTTTTGAAACCATTCTCCCGCTAATTTTAAATAATTATTATTTAGCATAAACTAATTTTCCTTTATCTAACACATCTTCAATAAAAGAATCGCCAAGCTCCATTCTTTCTTTAATTTCTCGGGGATTATAAACTAATACATCTACTGGTATTTCTCTGTCAGAGAGAATTTTATCCACATCAGATATTCGATCTAATTTTCTTTTTTTACTATTCTTTATTATTAAAAAATCTACATCGGAATCTTCAGTAAAATTCCCCCAGACAAAAGAACCAAAAAGATAAATCTTTAAAGGTCGGTATTCTTCTTTTATTTTTTTCACCATTTTCTTTATTTCTTTTTTATATTTTTCTTTTAATTGAGCTTTGGTCATAATTAAGTTAATTTTTTTCCAAAAATTTAAAAATATAATCGCAATGCTAATAATAATCTTTCAAGCAATCGGAAATTGAAAAATAAGCCCAAAACACTCAAGCGGGGTTTATTTACTATAAACAAACCCCGGACATTTGGATGGGGTTTGTTTCGATTTTTTACATCCATTTAAAAGAGAAATTAAATCAAGGATTTTGAATTTCTTTAATTTTTTATTAGCAGAGGTTTACCAGATATGTCCCGCTAAGCGGGACACTGGCGAGACCAGATATGCCCCTTATCGGGGCACTGGCACAGCGCAACAATGGGATGGTTAATTTACCCCTCACCTTTTTTAAAATTAAAAAAGGTGAGGGGTTTAATCACATGTCCGCATGCTTTCAAAATACTTTCCGATATATGATTAGATATTCTTTGTTGGCATTAAAACATAAACATAACTCTCGTCTCCTACTGGTTTTATTGTTACAGGTCCTTCACCCTCGCTTATTCCAAAAATAATTTCTGAACTTTTTATGTTATTTAAGCCGTCTAATAAAAATTTATAATTAAAAGACATTTCAATTTCTTGTTCTATTTTTTTTTCTATTTTTATCGGTAAATAAATTTCGGTCTTACCTATATCTGGGCTTTGGGAAAATATTTTTAATTGATTTTTTTGCGGGATAATATTTAATTTAATTGTTGAAATTTTACCGCTAAAAAGTCCTGCTTTTTTAATTTGAGTTTGAAATTCTTCTCTATTTATAATAATTTGCGTTGTGTATTTTTTGGGGATAATCTCTTGATAATTTAAATATTCCCCACCTATTAAGCGAGAGGAAAAATGAATTTCAGGATAAGAAGTTTCCTCTTCTAACCATTCAAATAAAACTTGATTAACATTATAATGAATATTTAAATCGTTTGGTCTTAAAGATAAAATATTTATCAATTCTTTAGCTGTTGTTTGGGGAAGAATAAAAGAAAAATCTTTATTGATTTTTTGAGGTAAATTAATAACTTTTTCAGCTAACCGAAAACCATCAGTTGCGGCTATTTTTATTTCTTCTTTTTTAAAAGAAAAATAAATCCCTGAAATTTCTGGCCTTATTTGACTATAAGAAGGGATATTAACAATTTGATTTAATCCTTGATTTAATTTTTCACCCCTAATTTTTATAGAATTTTCTATTTCAATTTTAGGAATAATAGGAAAATCATCTAAATTAATTCCTTGAATTTGAATTTCTTGATTTTCAGTTTTTAAAATTAAATTTCCTTTTTCTGATTCTAATTTAATCACTTCTTCTTTAATAAAATCAATTACTGATTTCAAAAAAGAAGCGGGGATTAATGCTTTTCCTTCTCGTTTAATTTCAGATAAAATCCACCAAATAATACTTATTTCTAGATTAGTTGCGCTTAATTTTAAAAAACTTTTTTCTGTTTCTAATAAAACATTATTTAAAACAACTAGATTGGCGTTTTTTCTAGTTATATGTTCAATAATATTTAATCCTTGATTTAATTTTTCTTTAAAAATATTTAATTCCATAATTATAATTATATTAATTTAATTTATTATTTATTACTATTATATAACTAAAAAATAATAATTCAAATACAAAAATAGTTATTTTTTATTGATTTATTTAACCAAATCAATGTTTATTATTTTTAATAACTTGTTGAGAAATTAGTAAAAACTTAATGAAAAGTTTTGGAAAATTTAAACAACATTTTTTTTAATAAAATATTGTCCCCGCGTTTTATTAAAGTTTTTCTCTTTTTATTCTCTTTTTACCCCTCACCTTTTTTTAAAAAAAGGTGAGGGGTTTATACTGCCATATTATAAAGTTTTTGTTTTATTGAATTTATTTCCGATAGTAAATCATCATTTTCTTTCACTCCTTTATTTATTTTGTCCCACGCATACATAACAGTGGTATGGTCTTTTCCATTAAATTTTCTTCCAATACAAGGAAAAGATTCTTTTAATTCTTCTCTTAATAAGTACATTATTATCTGTCTTGGTTTGACAATTTCTTTTCTTCTGCTTATTAAAAATAATTCTTTTTCTGTTAAATTATAAAAATTACTTACTGCTTGAACAATATTTTTAAAATTTGTTTTCTTTTTAGGAAAAAGAATTAAGTTTTTTAAAAGATGTTTGACTGTTTCAAAATCAAGGGTTTGATTGTTCATCTTTTTAAAAAAAAGCAATTTATTTAAAGCGCCTTCTAATTCTCGTATATTATCTCTAATGTTCGAAGAAATATATTCCAAGATTTCATTTTCTAATTCAAGATTTTTTTCCATTGCTTTGGTTTTTAATATCGCCATTCTTGTTTCAATGTCAGGAATACCTATGTCAATAATCATTCCGCCTTCAAATCGGGACATTAGTCGTTTTTCTAATGAAGGGATTGCTTTGGGCGGAACATCGGAGGAAACAATTATTTGTTTTTGAGAATGATAAAGGAGATTAAAAATATGGAAAAATTCTTCTTGTGATTTTTCTTTGCCTGTAAAAAATTGAATATCATCTATAATAAAAACATCTATTTCTTTGGACTCTTTTTTAAAATCAGCGATTTTTTGACTTTTTATAGCATCTATTATTTCTGAAACAAGCCTTTCGCAGGAAATATATTTAATTTTTTTATTAGGGAACAATTCGGCTATCCGATTTCCAGTTGCCTGAATAAGATGAGTTTTTCCTAACCCTACCCCTCCATAAATAAATAAAGGATTATATGCGGAGCCAGGCGCTTCAGAAATGGCCCATGCCGCGGCTTGCGCCATTTGATTAAAGCTTCCAACAATAAAATTATTAAAAGAGTAGGAAGGATTAAGATTTGTTTTTTTATCAACAGACAATTCTCGCAAAGGAAGGCGAGTGGAAATAATTTCTTCCTCTTCCTTCAATTTTTTTAAAGGGTTATTTTTTGTTTCCTCTAAAATTTTTTTTAAAGGATTGTAAGGATTAATTAAAAAATCAAGACTTTTAATTTCAGGGTCTAAATTTCTCAAAATTTTTAATATTAAAGAAGAATATTTATTATTTATCCATTCTTTGGCAAAAGAATTTTCCACGCAAATAGTTATTTCTCCATTTTTGTTGGAAATAATGTTCGTGCTTTTAAGCCAAGTGGCAAAATTAGCTCTGGAAACAGAAAATTGAATTTGAGCTAAAACAATTTGCCAAAGTTCCTCATTGGTTAGAATGGTCATAAGAATGAATTTAGAATTTTGAAT
>JAHJSK010000078.1 GCA_018830365.1 Patescibacteria group bacterium
GAATTAATGGGATGGGATAAGGATACAGCAAAAGCGTTTGTAAAAGCAGAAAAAGAAGCAAAAGAAAAAAAAGAAAAAGAGGAGGAGAAAAAAGAAAAAGAGGAAGAGGCAAACAAGGAAAAGGAAAATAAAACATAAGTGTAAATAAAAATATGTTTCAAGAACCAATTCAAAAAGAAAATTTATCCGACACTTCAGATTTAATAAGCTCCGAAGACATTGCTTTAATTCTTTCAGCAATTTGCGTGTCAAGCGGCATAGAACAAGAGGAGGAAATTGAAAAAGTGTCTTATCAAGTTGCCCGAGTTTTATTTAACGACTTGCCGTCTGAATTGCTCGCCAAATCTTTAAATGAAAACGAAGGTTTTTCTTTGGAAATAGCTGAAACAATTGCTCAAAAAGCCGACCGCTATATTTTTTCGCAAATAGAAAAATCCGTTTCAAATGAAGAATCGGCCGTGCCAGATGAAGAACCTTTTTCAGAAAAATCCGAAATCATTGAAAGCCCTATGGCTGAAAATCCTTTAACCAAAAACCCTCCAAAAGATGATGTTTATCGCGAACCAATAGAATAGAAGGCATTAACATAATTTTCAATTTTCAAGCACCAATTTACAATCAATTTTCAATTTTCAAAATCCTAAACAAAAGTTTAAAAATTTTTGTTTACTTTCCTCTCGCTTTGCTTCGCTTGATAATAAAAAAGGAGGGACACTGATGTATCCCCCCCTTGTATCCTGCTGGATTTATTGGGTTTTAGTAATCGTACTCCCAACTTTCAGAATGTTCTGCACCTCGGCTATCGCTCCTGAAAAATTTCCGCCTTTCCATTCAACCACTGTTCCAATTTCGCGATCCAAATAAAATTCAACTAATTGGTCAGTCTTACTAACAGCTTCTTCTTCGGTGAGTTTTGGTTGCTCTTCCTTCAATCGGTTCAATGTTTGGAGATAAATCCCAACTATTTTTTCCGCGTCTGCTTTGGCTTTTTTCCTCGCTGCGTTTGCAAGGTTTCCTTGGATGATTTCCTCTTGAGCACTCTCATAGACCGCTTGTCTTTTTTTGAGTACTTCGGGCGACCATACAAAGTTGGGGAAAATTATTCGTGTAGTTTCAAGCCCGTATCCATTTATCGCCTTTTCAACATCTGATTTTTCATCTACTTTACCCGCAATGTCCTCTTTCCAATCTTTGCCAACATTTTTTTTCTGTCCATCGCCAAAAAAATCCTTTATTTCCAGGTTTCTAAAAAGGGTGTTAATAGCGGTCTCGGCTTTTGCTCGAATCGCAACCTGGTAGTTTTGTGTTTCGTATACCGCGCGGTAGACATTTTTTCTTATTTCTTTCTCTTTTTTTTCTTCAATGTCGCTCGTGGTGTCATTTGCATTTGGGTCAATATCATCCAGGATTTTAATCCCCCAGAGAGCCCCTGGCAAAGTCACTGTTCCGCCCCCTTTCATATCAAGTTCATTTCTACTTTTCTCTCCTTCGTCATTTTTTTTTGGCAAAAAGAGTTCAATGAAATGTTCTTGTGTGCTTATTATGTTCCCACTCATAACCCATGGAACAAGAAATTTTGGGCCTGGTCCTTCAATCTTCCAGAAAGCTCCACAAACCGTTGTAACCAGCCGCTGTTTTTCTTGGATTTGCGCAAACCATTCCCGTAAAAAGCACACTATCACAATTCCAACAACAAGCCACAAAGCCCATTGCCACCACCAGCCTGTCTGACAAAACCAAAAAGGCGCGCATGCGTACACAAGGGCAATCACGCAAACAAGAAAATAGCTGAAGAATGCCACTTTTCCAACCCACGGTTCCGGCTCTGGCAATTTAAACTCTTTCTCCTTTGCCACTTTTCCCCGCGGCTTTGATTCTGGCAATCCAAGCTTCTTTTTCCTTTCCTCCTTTTTCATTTTTTTCGCCAACACCGCCCGAATCACCCAAGCAACGAAAATCAAAATCCCTGTCAAAATTATAATCCAAAACATTCTAAATCACCTCCAATATAATTGCATTGTGGGGAAGCATTGCTTCCTTCAACGCAATATTTTTAAAAATCTGGCATCTGTTTAATTTTATTCCAGACGCTTGATTACTGCCTACATTATAACAGAGCATTTTTAATTGTCAAGTTTTTAAGCGTGATTTTAATTTGTAAAAATCCTGTCCCTTATTCCAGCGATCGCGGTTTTAAGAGACAGGATTTTTGCAATAAATTAGTTTTGATAGAAATTTTATGGAGGTCTGACCTATGTAATTTTGAATCTGTATAAATTTAGAAAAATCCTGTCGGTTAAACAGGCGATCGTGGTTTTAACCGACAGGATTTATTTTCAAACGAAACGAGAGAAATAAAAATTCATTTTTTAAAAAATGAGCTCCGTAATATTTATGCCATGGCATTATTATTACCTATGGTGATAAATTAAACATATTTAATAATAAACCCCGGACATTTGGAAGGGGTGTATTTTTGTTGCGCGAGTGGTTGCTGTTTTTGGGGTTGCTTTTCGCGTGTTCGCGTATTATTATTAGTGTTATTAGCTAATAGATTTTTAGTAAAAAGTATTTATGTTGCAACAATATAATCAAAAAGAACTCCAAGGATTGTTTGAAGTTTTACCCGAAGAATTAAAAGACGCTATTTTATCTGAACAAACCGCGGAAACAATCAGAAAAATTTGTGAACGGTATAAAATAGAAGAAAGAAATATGTCTGAAATAGCAGGATTAGTTGGCAATGTTTTAATGGGTCTTTTCCCGCCGGAAAATTTTCTTGCATCTCTTCAAGTGGAGTTAAATATAGAAAAAGAAAAATCGCAAAATATTTTTCAAGAGATAAATCGTTTTATTTTCTTTCCTGTAAAAAATTTTCTTATAGAATTTTATCCAGAAATTAAATTCGCTCATGGTGGCAAAGTCGCGGACGAAAGCATTGCCATAGAAGAAAAATTTGCGAAAGAAAAATTAGAAAAAATTGAATCGGAAAAAGCCGCGCCAATAGAGGAAAGCAAGGAGACAAAAAAAACAGGAGATGATGTTTATCGTGAACCAATAGAATAAAAAAAAGATTTACAGAGGCCCGTCCTCTGTAAAAACCTCTGCGAAAAGGTGAATTTGATAATTAAAAAAGATTTAGCATTACACCGTCCCGGACGGTGTAATTTAATAATTCAGGGAATAAAACAATGTATCGCCGCCAGGCGGCGATACATTGCCTGGCGGCGATACATTGTTGATTGCCTATAAACAAAGGAGTGGTTTACGGAAAATAAAATTTTTACGGAGGTCAGACCTCCGTAAAACTATTCCGAAATTTTGAATTCAGGGGATAAAACTTACAGAGGTCCGACCTCTGTAAAAAGATTTTAATTTAATTTTAATTGAATTGAATTATTCACAAGGAAACTCTTTTTTTGGGGTTGCTTTTCGCGTCCTCGCGTATTATTATTATTATTAGTTTTATTATTTTAAAATTGATTGATGCAATAGCGCAAAGGGTTTGTTAAGCATAATGTTTTAAAATTAATTTTTACACCGTCCCGGACGGTGTAAAGCTATTTGAAAAAATATAGCGGAGGGTTGACCAATATAACCTGCATTCGCCTTGTCTCGCTAAGCGAGGCAAGCGGGGCTTTATTTGATAGATAACCATTATGGAATTTAAAGTGCCAAAATTTTTAGAAAGAGAATCAAAATTTTTTAGCATCTTAACCTTCAAGCAATTAGCTTGCGTCGGGATTATTGGTCTTGTTTTATTTATTTTGTATTATATTGTTCCCAAGTCAACCTTTTTCTTTTTAGTCGTTTTTTTCGGAGGAGGAAGCATGGTTTTAATGATTGTCAATATTGAGGGAGTGCCTCTTTACCAATTGGCCGGACATTCTTTGAATTATTTGCTTTCTTCTAAAAAATTTATTTGGTCAAGAAAAGAAAAGCCATTTATTAAATTATTAAACAAAGAAAGAGAGGAAGCGAAAGAAAAAAAAGCAGACGCGCCTTTAAAGATTTCCCCGGAAAGCAGCTTGGGCAAATTATCGTCCCGAATTGAGCGAGGGGTGCAGTAGATAACGCAAAACTCAAAGCGCAAAACGCAAAACTAAAACGAAAATGTTAAAACTAACGCAAAATATTGATTCTGTTATTTTTCGTTGAGAGCAAGTAAATTTGAGGCTGAATTTCCTAAGGGATTGGGGAAACATCAAAAAAAGATTTAAGTTTTAAAATAAACTTTGAGTTTTGCGTTTTGAGTTTTGCGTTTAATCGTATGTCTCAATCATTTTCACAACAATTTTTAGAAATAGCTGACATCAAAGAAGGCGTGCTGGTTTTAAAAAACAGAGCTATGCGGGGCGTGCTAATGGTGTCCTCAATAAATTTTGATTTAAAATCAGAAGATGAGCAAAAAGCTGTTATTTACCAATTTCAGGGATTTTTAAATTCCTTAGATTTTTCCTGTCAAATTATTGTTCAATCAAGAAAATTAAACATCACTGGTTATTTTGACAAATTAAAAGAATTGGAAAGGGCTCAAGAAAATGAACTTTTAAAAATTCAAACCACTGAATATCGGAAATTTATTGAGGAAATGGTAGGCGGAGGAACGATTATGAGAAAAGAATTTTTACTCGTTATTCCTTTTACTCTTTTTGAAACCAAGGGAATAATTGGCGGGAGCATGAGCGCTCTTAAAGGAGTTTTGGGAAAAAAAGAAAATTTTTTCGGATTAGGAGAAGAAAATTTCCAAAGATGCCGAGACCAACTTTATCAAAGAATGGAGTTTGCGGCTATTTGTTTGCGGCGATGCGGATTAACATCCATCCCTTTGACAACGCCAGAATTAATTGAACTTTTTTGGAGCCTTCATCATCCAAAAGAAGCGGAGTATGGTTATTATCCAGAGATATTGCCAGAAATGATCAAATGAAAATTTTAAATTTCAAATTTTAAATTTCAAATTTTTATGTTTTCTTTTTTAAAGAAAAAAAATACTATTGAAGAATTGAAAATTGAACCAGAAGAATTTTTTGTTCAGGACCTTATTGCGCCACCTTCAATAGAAATATCAGGGAACCGTTTAAAATTGGGAGAAAGATTTTCCAAGACCTTTTTTGTTTTTTCTTATCCGCGATATCTTTCCACTGGCTGGATGTCTCCAGTAATCAATCTCAATTATCCTCTGGATATTTCTTTTCATATTCATCCCATAGACACCAATGAAATTTTAAAAAAACTGCGAAAAAAATTAACAGAAGTGCAAGCAGAATTAATGGAAAGAGAAGAAAAGGGACTGATCCGCGACCCGACCTTAGAAACAGCGTACAATGACATTGAAACACTAAGGGACTCTCTTCAGACAGTTCAAGAAAGAGTTTTTCAATTAGGAATTTATGTAACTATTTACGCGGACAATGAAAAAGAACTAAGCGAGGTTGAAACTAAATTAAGGTCCATATTTGAGCCCCGGCTAATTTATGTTAAGCCCGCGCTATTAAGAGAAAAAGAGGGTTTTACTTCCACCGCGCCATATGGATTAGACGAAATTATGGTTCACACTCCAATGAACACGGAACCCTTGTCCAGCATTTTTCCTTTTATCTCTCCTGATCTAAGCGCAAATGAAGGAATTTTGTATGGTTTGAATAAGCACAACAATTCTTTGGTTCTTTTTGATCGCTTTACTTTGGAAACAGGAAATATGTGCGTTTTTGGCAAGTCCGGCTCTGGCAAAAGCTTTTTCTGCAAGTTGGAGACCTTAAGATATTTAATGCAAGGAGTGGATTGCATTGTTATTGACCCGGAAAACGAATATGAATGGCTCGCTAACGCGGTTGGCGGGTCTTTTTTCAAAATTTCCTTAACTTCTCCTCATCATTTAAATCCTTTTGATTTGCCTGCGCCAAAAGAAGATGAAAAAGCGGAAGATGTTTTAAGGGCTAATGTGATAAACTTGGTGGGACTTTTTAGAATAATGTTAAGCAATTTGACTCCGCAGGAAGACGCTATCATAGACAGGGCTATTGCTGAAACATATTATGCCCGAGACATTACCGCCGATTCGGACCCAGCCACATGGAAAGACAAAACACCTTTAATGTCGGACTTTCAGACAATTTTGGAAGGAATGGAAGGAGCCGAGTCCTTGGTGGAGCGCGTAAGAAAATTTACCACTGGAAGCTATGGCCAATTTTTTAACAACCCCTCTAATGTTTCTGTGGACAAAAACCTTGTTGCATTTGGGATTAGAGATATGGAAGAAGAATTAAGGCCAATGGCAATGTTTCTCATTTTAAGATATATTTGGAATAATGTAAAAGCAGAATTAAAAAAAAGAATTTTGTTAGTGGACGAGGCATGGTGGTTGATGCGGACAGAAGATGGCGCTTCTTTTCTTTTCGGCATTTGCAAGAGGTCTAGAAAATATTGGTTAGGCGTTTCCACTATTACGCAGGACATTAGCGATTTTATGAAATCAACTTATGGCCAGCCAATTATTACCAACTCGTCATTGTTGCTTTTGATGAAGCAATCGCCAGCTGCCATTGATTACGCGCAAAAAACATTTAATTTAACTGAGCAGGAAAAATTTCTTTTATTGGAATCCGATGTGGGGGAGGGGATTTTCCTTGCGGGCAAAAAAAGAGTGGCTTTGAAAGTAATCGGTTCTTACGCGGAAGAGCAAATTATTACCAGCGCTCCGGAACAAGTGGAAAAAATAAAACAAGCTAAGAAGAGATTGAATAACATTTGACAATTGACAATTGACATTTGACAATTGACAATTGACATTTGACATTTGACAATTAGCAAATAATTTTCAAGCTCCAATTTTTGTCCCTTCGGGACATCACCCGTAGGGTGATCGTCCTGCGGATGACCACCCGTAGGGCGGCAATGAAATTCCAATGAATCAATTTTCAAACAACACTAAAAAAATATTAATCGGTTTTTTATTGGTCGGATTTGTTTTTTCGTCATCGTTGGTTTTGGCTGCGCAAGCCCAGCAAACGCGGACTTCTGTTTTTGAAATAAATTATCCGACAATACCCGGCGCGTACACGCCTCAACAAATTTCATCGCGGCCAGAATCAGAGCGCTTGCCTCTTTACATTAATTATTTTCTCCGTTTGTTTTTTATTCTTGCTATTGGAATTGCCGCGGCAATGGTTCTTTTTGGCGGGGTTCTTTATTTGGCTTCTCGAGGAATGGACAAGCCAGCGCTTTTGATTTTGGCAAATGCCCGCATACAACAAGGGCTCTTGGGCCTTTTAATCATTGTGTCCGCGTATTTGGTTTTGGCTGTTATTAATCCTCAATTATTGGTCTTTAAGACAATGATACCGACCGCGCCCGGAGACATTACTGTTGGCGAACCTGCTTTTAACAACAAAGTTCCTTTTGTAAAAGCGCCCATTGGCTGTTTAATGGATAATTTTTTAAAATCCCTTATGTCAACAACAACTGCGTCAACAACTTGCAATGGAAACAATTATACTCAACCAAATGTCTACAAAATTGAACTTCCTCTTTGGGAGGCATTAAAACTTTTAGATTGCGCGCAAACATTGTCAGAAGAGATTGTGGTTTTATTGGAAGATTGCAAGTGCGGGAAGTCAATATATCATGTAGCAAGACCATTTGGCTCTGACAAAACAACTTGCGTGGGGGGAGTAGACGCGTTAGCTCGAATAGGGAAATGCGATGAAAATTGTAAAAATTGCGGAGAAGGGGAAAAGGTTTGGGGAGGTACCATATATATATGTCCCACTTCAACCTTAGCAATAAAGAGAGATGAACTCGCGGGTATTATGAGCAAATTAAAAGGAAGCGAGTTTAAAACAAATTTTGAGCAAATAGAGTTGATTAGAAAAACATTGGGAACGAACTCTGCTGAGTATTTAACCCGGGAATTGCAAGGATATAGTTTTCAAGAGGATTTTAATGAGCAGGCAAAAAAATTAAAAGAACAGGGATACGATGTTGCGGAGACAATAACTTCGCAATATCCTGAAAAATGCAAAATTGACCCTTTTACTTTTTATGCGCCGATCAAGGGAGAATAGTTTGTAGCTTATTAGCTTGTAGCTTATTAGGGAATTTCCTAAGAAGCTAAAAAGCTAAAAAGCTAAGAAGCTAAAAACATGTTTCACAATTCCCACATAAAAAAAATAATAATCAGTGGCTTATTGCTTGGATTGATTTTTCAATCCAGCATCTCTTTTGCCGTGGCAACAAATCCTTTGCCAAATCCTTATCCAGAAGAACTGCTTAAACACAACACAAATGTGCTTTACGAAAACGAAAGATTTAGTTTGTTTTTGGTTTTGAGCCGTTTGTCATTGGAAGAGCTTCAAGAAATGCTGAAAGAATGTTTGGCTATGGCTTTTCGTACCGAAGGAGAATTTAAAATGAGCACAACAACACTTAGCGCAACTATTGACCAATCCTTTAAAGATGGATTGTCTAATTTTTTAGCTGAGTATTTGAGTCCGGGCAGTGATGATTATGCCGAAGCGTTTTATAAAAAATTAAAAGATGAAATAAATGAAAAATATGAAACATGCACAAGCACAGAAGCGGAAAGACCGGATTGCATTCAAAAATGCGTGAACCAAGAAGGAATTTCCGAAACAGAGTGCGCGAGAAAATGCAGGAAAACAAGCAAAGCAATTTCCGACCTTTTGGCTGATTTTTTAACTGGGGATTTAAGATCTAAACTTCCAAGTGAAATTCAAAAAATTCTTAATGAGCGATTAAGAGATGTTATTTTTTCAGATAAAGTGAACGCTATTTTAAGCACAAGCACTTTGGCTGTTTTAAACAAGGCGCTCGGCGAAGCTTTGAATAAAACTATTGTTGATGAAGTTCCTGCTTTAAAAGAAACCTTGGGCAGAAAAGTAACAAGTTATATGGCGCCTTCGCTTGTAAAGCCGCTGGAAAAAATAGATCGACTTTTATCATTTAAAATAGAGGATTTAAAAACATATATAGACAATAAAATAGCGAGCACTACCGCGACAATGGCCGCTAAATTAAAAGAAGCGGTGACAAAGACCAAAAATACCGCAAACGCGGGGACAAATCTTGATAGAACAGGGTGTTGTAACATTGCTTATTTTAGGGGCGAACATTGGTATTGGAGCTTCACAGAAAGAAAATGCAAGTACGCAGACAGAGCTTATATAAACGATCACTGGAGTACAATTTTATTAGGGATTAGAGATTGCGGCACCAAGGATACCAATATAATACCCGGGGAAACTATGTCCCCGCCTCAAAATCAGATAGATTTTTGCGAGATGTCATCGGATTCCTGCTGGCAGAATAGCGTGTGCGCGCAATGCGACAAAGCGGAAACATGGAAAGAAGTATTTAATATTGGGCAATGGTGGAGCTCGTTCACTAAAAATTTATTCACTGCTTTGCTCGCTATGCCTCAGCAAATAATGCTCGCTATGATTGATGTTGCGGCTCACACTTTAACAGAGTACGCCCAGGTCTGGGTGGAAGACGAACTCATTGCTCCGCTCCAGCCCTATTTTAATAAATTCGCGGAGTTTCAGAAAAAACTCCATAAAGCGCTGAATTACACGGTTGCGGATCTTTTGCCTAAACAAGCAAAAGTTTTATTGACAAGCAACGCTGACCAGATATTGGACATGATATGCAAGGGCGCACAAAAAGGCGGGATAGATATAGGATCAGAAGAAGAAGAAATCAAAAAAAATAGAGAGGCGGCTTGTAATACTTACAAAGAACTTCACCAAGACCTCTTAAGCCAATTAGCAGACACCGGGCATTTGGGCAAGGAAATCAAGGACGCTTTAAACAGCACGGTTTTTAAATTACTTCCGTCAAATTTGCAACAACTTCTCGCAAGCTCTACCGCTGAGCTTCTCTGGCCTGAAATAACTAATATTAAAAAATTAATTTTAGGAACGCCAAAGCAAATTATTTGCGGCGAGCTTTTTAATAAAAATTTTGAAGTAAAAATTGACGACACTAATTCATCGGTTTTTGAAAAATGCACTACAGCGGGACCAATAGGATTAAGAACAACGCAAGGCACGATTGGACTCCTTCCTTACATAGACAAAACCAGTACTTTTTGGACAGGACTAAACAGCGGACTCAAAGAAAAATACGCTATTTCCTGCCCCATTATTTGGTATGTGTGTCAAAACCCTCTTTCCCCATGGGGCGCAAAGGTTGGAGATGTGCTCGTTAATATTATAAGTAGTCAATGCGCGAGCATAGATAAAAAAACAAGCAACAAATGCGGCTGGAACAATTATAGCGCGCCTGCAAACGCAAATTTGCCTGACGAGTTTAAGCCCGGGTGCGCGGCTTGTAAAACTTTAAATTCTTCTCTGGCATTTAGTTTGTTTAAATATGGAATGGAGCAAAAATATGGCACCAGCACTGCGGCTGTATCTCCAACTAACCCAAGACTAAATGAGCGCGCGGCTTATCAATGGCTTTATGTGGCTTTTCCGCTTTTAAGAGACAGCGCCAACATTTCAAATTTTAATGGCGGGACAAAGCAAGTGGCAGTAGTGGCAAGAGGATTTAAAGAAGCAGAGTGGGATGATAATGTCCCAAATAGCACAAGCAGTATTGTCCAAGAAATAAAATATTATTCTGGCACTAGTGAACTTCCTCCATCAGCCACTGCGTTGGCGCAAACTTTTATAACTTGGATGACCAATGAAGCGTCTGGCAAAGAAATTCTTACTTCCATTCCATTGGGCGTGATCAAGCCATTTAATCCCGGGGAGGCAACATTGCTAAGAGACGCTGGCAAAGGTTCTAAAAATGAAGAGTTCCTTGCTTACACGCCTTATGAGTTTTTGGAACAAGAATTGTGCCGCAAAGTAATCGCGGATTTTAAAAAAGATTATTCCACTTCTACCATAGAAGCGATTATGGCAACTGAAGCAAATAAATTAGCCCAAATAAGCGGGATTCCTTATTCAGTTGAAAGCTTGCGACATACAACTATGGCGCAAGCGGAACAAATTCTTTTGAGCAATGACGAAATTGACGCTGAACGCAAAGCCAGTTATCTTACTTGTTTTGCGTTGGACAAAAAACCAGCCGCGCTATTTGGTTTGGACCAAAAACTGATTGAATATGTAAGGCCTGAACCGTACAAAGTTCTTTTTACTTTAATCAAAGAAAAATTAAAAGAGGACGAAAGACCAACCCTTTTAAATAAACTTTTAATTTATCTTTATAGATGGAACCCTGTTGACCTTGCTTGCGCGATATTGACGAAAAAATCATATGACGCAGACGAGCGAGCTGTTATTGATAATGCTTCAAGCACTCCAGCTGAGATAGCCGCTGCGCAAAAAAGAATAGAAAGCAAAAAAACAATGACTGATTTTGCCTGCAATTTCTTGGGCACTACTATGGGAGATCGGATAAAAAAATATTTGCCAAAAAAGGAGATGATTTGTCTTATCGCGGA
>JAHJSK010000079.1 GCA_018830365.1 Patescibacteria group bacterium
CCCTGTTAAATTTCCTTTCAGAAATTTTACTTTCAGTAAAATTATTTAACAGGGTAAAGGTCGAAATTTAACAAAAAAATTAACAGGTAGGACATTTCTAAATTGCTGGGGGTAGGACATTTCTAAATTGCTTTGACAGATTTAAGGGTTTTTTGTTGTATTTTAGTTTTAATGAGAAAAAATCTGAGTATTTTCTTTTTTTAAAATTTTGATAAAATACTTTGTATTATCTGCGCTTGCCTCACCTCGCGGGCAAAGCGGGTCGTCCCGCTTAGCGGGACGGAAAAACAATCAAGAATGTATCGCCGCCAGGCAAGAATGTATCGCCGCCAGGCGGCGATACATCTGGCGTTTAATCTCTAAGCGAGCGAAAGGAGAGCGGGTCTCCTGAAAACTTAGTCACAGGAGAGCGGGTCTCCTTTTGCTTAACTAATATGAATTATGAACATTGATTTTTATTTTTTTTCGCATATAAATAATTTAGCTGGCAAATATTTTTGGTTGGATGTTTTGGCTATTTTTTTAGCCAAATACCTTGCTTATTTTTTAGTCATCGCTGTTTTTTTATTTTTACTGAAAAATCCAAAAAGATATTGGTCAATGCTCGTTAAGGCGTTATTGGCTGTTGTTTTGGCTTATTTTGGTTTTCTTAAAATAATCCACTGGTTTTGGTATAGTCCGCGGCCATTTATAGAAAACCCTGTGAATTTGCTCCTATTCCATTCCGACACTTCCTCTTTTCCTTCTGGCCATGCTGTTTGTTTTTTTGCTTTGTCTTCGCTCATTTATTTTTACAACAAAAAAATTGGAATTATTTTTTTAATATTCAGTTTTTTAATGGGTTTAGCGCGCGTTTTTTGCGGTGTTCATTGGCCCTCTGATATTCTTGCTGGCGCTGTTATTGGTATTTTTTCTGCATGGCTGATTAAGAATATCTCAAATGTCAAAATTCAAATCTCAAAACCGAACGCAAATGTTAAAAATCTATAAAACCCATAATCAAAATTTCTAACGCCCAATCCATTAATTTTGAGTTTTAAGATATGCTTTGAGTTTTGATATTTGAGTTTTGAGATGTTTTATTTATGTTTTACAACCACCAAAAAATAGAAAAAAAATGGCAGAAAATTTGGGAAAAGGAAAAAATTTACGAACCAAATTTTAAAAAAGCAAAAAGGCCATTTTATAATTTAATGATGTTTCCTTATCCGTCCGCAGAAGGATTGCATGTGGGGAATATGTACGCTTTTACTGGCAGCGACATTTACGGCCGATTTAAACGGATGCGGGGTTATGATGTTTTTGAGCCGATTGGCTTAGATGGCTTTGGCATTCATTCGGAAAATTACGCTTTAAAAATTGGAGTTCACCCGTCAAAGCAGGCAAAAATTTCCGAGAAACATTTTTATAAACAACTTAAAATGATTGGCAATGGTTTTAGTTGGGATGAAAAATTAGAAACTTATGACCCGGAATACTACAAATGGACACAATGGATTTTTATTCAGCTTTTTAAGAGGGGATTGGCTTATCGAAAAAAACAAGCGGTAAATTGGTGTCCGTCTTGTAAAACTGTTTTGGCTGATGAGCAGGTGATTGCTGAAAAATGCGAACGATGTTCAAGCGAGGTTATTAAAAAAAATTTGGAGCAATGGTTTTTTAAAATCACAAAATACGCGGAAAGATTGCTAAAAAATTTGGATATGATTGATTGGTCGGAAAGAACTAAAATCGCGCAAAAAGAATGGATAGGACGATCAGAGGGAATAAATTTAAAAGAAAAAGTTAAAAATTTAAATATTGAATTCGAGGTTTTTGATACTATTCCTCAAACCTTTCTTGCTCAAACTTTTACGGTTATTGCCCCAGAACATCCATTAGTGGAAAGATTAATAACTGGCACAAAATACGAAAAGTCAGTGCGAGAATTTGTGGAAAAAATTAAACAGAAAAAAGCTGTTAATAAATTTGATGTAGAAAAAGAAAGCGAAGGTATTTTTACTGGAAGATATGTTGACAATCCTTTTGGTACTGGTGATTTGCCTATTTGGGTTGCTTCTTATGTGATTGCCGGATATGGGACAGGAATTGTAAACTGCAGTGCTCATGATGAACGCGATTTTGCTTTTGCTAAAAAATATAACATTCCTCTAAAAGTAGTTATGTTGCCTTTAGATGTTGATTTGGCCAAAAAAGTTCAAAATTTTGAAATTTGTTATCACCATGCTTCCGATGGAATTATCCAAGAACCAATCGAAATGAAAGGAATGACTTGGGAAAAGGCGAGAAAACCGATTATTGAATATATTGAGAAAAAAGGTTTTGGTAAAAAAACTATAAATTACCATCTTCGCGATTGGCTGATTTCCCGTCAGCGTTATTGGGGTCCGCCGATTCCGCTTGTTTTCTGCGAAAACTGCGCGGAAAGAATTAAGAATAAAGAATTAGGAATTAAGAATAAGAAGTTTGATAAGGGAGAAATAGAAAATCCCGGCTGGATTCCTGTGCCGGAAAAGGACTTGCCGGTTATTTTGCCATACATAAAAGATTTTCAGCCAAAAGGAACTGGTGAATCGCCACTCGCGACTGACAAAAAGTTTTATGAAGTTAAATGCCCTGAATGCGGCAAAATGGCGCGCCGCGAAACAGATGTCTCTGATACTTTTTTGGATTCAGCTTGGTATTATTTAGGTTATTTTTTTGAAAATTGGAAAGCAACCCTACGGGGAGTCCGCCAAAAGGCGTCCAGGGAAATTGAAAATTCACCATTTTCTTCCCCATTAATTAGAAAATGGTTGCCAGTTGATATGTATATTGGCGGACAAGAACATGCCTGTTTGCATTTGCTTTATTCAAGATTTTTAGCAATGGTTTTTAATGATTTGGGGCTAATTGATTTTGAAGAACCATTTAAAAAATTTAGGGCGCATGGTTTACTTACCAAAGATGGCGCGAAAATGTCAAAGTCGCGAGGCAATGTTGTGAATCCTGATGAATATATTAAAAAATTCGGGGCAGATGTTTTTAGAATGTATTTAATGTTTTTGTCTCCGTTTGAGCGAGGAGGGGATTTTCAGTCAAAAGGCATTTTGGGAATCGCGCGTTTTTTGGATCGGATTTTTAATTTTGGAAACAGCTTTGCAAATAGAAAAGTGGGCGAAAAACAAACATTGAACAAATTTGAAAACAAAAAAGAGTTAGAAAAGCTTTTTCATCAAACGATTAAAAAAATTACAGAGGACATTGAGAATTTAAATTACAATACGGCTATTAGCGCGTTAATGATTTTGTTTAATAAAATGGAAAAAGAAAGTCAATTGTCAATTGTCAATTGTCAATTGTTTCTTAAATTATTGGCTCCGTTCGCGCCTTTCATTTCCGAAGAACTTTGGGCAAAACTCGGGCATAAAAAATCTATTCATTTAGAAAAATGGCCAGAATATAATTCGCGATTGCTTAAACAAAAAAAAATTATTTTAATTGTTCAAGTTAATGGCAAGTTTCGGGATAAAATAGAAGTTAATGTAGACATTTCTGAACAAGAGGCAAAAGAAATTATTTTATCGCGGGAAAAAATTCAAAAATACACAAAAGGAAAAGAAATTAAAAAAATAATTTTTGTGCCGGGGAAATTATTTAATATCGTGATTTGATAAGTACGCCTTTGGCTTTGATAATCAATTTTTGTATTAGCGTCTTGTCTATTGTACAAGGGGGCTTGACAAATTTTTATGGAGGAGTATAATGCAAACATAATTTGAGGATTGAACTGGCAATCCTGGTCTCCATGAAAATGGGACAAAATCGTCAAATATCACTGTGGAGATAATGGCGCCTAGCTAAAAGCCAGTAAACTTTTAACAGGTCCAAGTGGCCGTGTTCCGCAGACAATGGATTGGCATCCATTATGGCCTCTTGCAAGAGACGCACATTCTTTGCTGGGAATGAAATCTCTTGCGAACGAAGACGCAAAAAACAGCGAGAGAATAGACGGGAGACATCCAATCGCGGAAGGTAAAAATATTTATTTTATAAACAAATACGACAATCAGTTGTATAAACTGACGCTTCCAGAGCCGACACCCATAGAATAATCCACATCTCAAAAAGTGGGGAGG
>JAHJSK010000080.1 GCA_018830365.1 Patescibacteria group bacterium
AGGGCAGAAATTTTTTTGCTCAATTTCAAAACTAAAACCTAATTACAAACTACAAATTACTAACTACCGAAATTTTCGCAAGAAAATTTCTGGCGGAGGAGATGGGACTCGAACCCACAAACGGCTTTTTACACCGCTACAGTTTAGCAAACTGCTGGCTTGCCATTCGCCGCACTCCTCCATAATAGATCTATATAGATTTCATTTTAATCATTAAATTTCAGAAATCAACTTTTGCAACGCAATTTTGATTTTGGAAATACGCCACGGACATTTGGACCCCTCACCTTTTTTCCTTCAGGAAAAAAGGTGAGGGGTTTAGATTGCAGAAATAATAAATTTTTGTTAGAATTATTTCAACATGGCAAAACTACATTCTAATTTAAATAAAACAGGTAAAAAATAGTCAGTAAAGAAAATTTTTTGCAATCTCCAAGAAGCGGTAAAAAATTAAAAGAGAGAAATTAAAAGAGAAAAATTAAAATTATTTTTTTAAAAATTATGGCAAAACTTCATTCTGATTTAAAAAATAAGGAATTTTGGTACAAAGATATTCTTTTGGTTCCTAATCGGCTCCCTGATTTTGAAAGAGACGAGGTTGATTTAACCACGCATTTTACCAAGCGCCTCAAACTCAAGACCCCTTTTGTTTCTTCGCCAATGGACACGGTAACTGATTCAAGAATGGCAATTCTTCTTGCTTTATTTGGCGGCATTGGGGTGATTCATTATAATTACTCCACAATTGAAGAACAGCTTAAGGAAGTGGAAAAAGTCAAAAGATTTGAGGCAGGTTTTGTTTTTAAGCCCATTGTTTTGTCTCCGGAAAATACAATCCATGATATTTATAAAATCAATGAAAAATATAATTTTTTCAGCGTTCCTATTACTGAAGACGGAACTTTAAACTCGCCGCTTGTTGGCATTGTTACTCATCGCGATGTTAGATACAGAAGAGATTTAAAAACAAAATTAAAAAACATAATGACAAAAAGAGAAAATTTGATTGTCGCGCAAAAAAAAGATACAAGCGATAAAAATAATTTAACTCTCGCCAATAAAATTTTGGAAAAACATAATCTTGACACTCTGCTCATTGTTGACAGGGCTGATAAATTGGTCGCCTTGGTAACTGACAGCGATTTGAAAAAAAATAAAGAATTTCCTTTGGCAACCAAAAATGAAAATAAACAATTAAAAGTGTTTATTGCCGTGGAGTCGCGATTAAAAATTGCTCAACAAAGAATTGAAAAAGGATTCGAGGCTGGCATTGACGGCATTGTTATTGACGCCAGCGTTGTTTTTAAAGAACAACTAAAAATCGCTAAATTTGTCAAAAAGAATTTTCCCAGCATTGAGGTGGTCGTTGGCAATGTTGACTCCGCTGAAATGGTCAGAAGAATAATGCAGGAAGCCGCGAAATATTGCGACGCGATTAAAGTGGGAGTCGGGCCAGGCGCAGCTTGCATTACTCAGCGAGAATTAGGAGTTGGTCGGGCTCAGGGCTCTGCGGTTTTTGATTGCAGTCAAGAATTAAAAAAACTTAAACCAAAATATGGATTTATGCCTTTGATTGCTGATGGCGGAATAAAAGTTGTTGAAGACCCTAATCAAATTCATCGGTTTGGCGATATTGCCAAATCTTTGGCCTTAGGCGCTCAAACAGTAATGATCGGTTCTTTATTTGCCGGACTTGAAGAAGCGCCTGGTGAAAAAGAATTTGACTGGGAAGAAAATATAATGGTTAAAAAATATCGTGGAATGGGATCTTTTGAAGCAATGGAAATAAGAGGAGGCGCAAGATATGGAATTGAAAAGATGAAAATAAAAATCGCAGAAGGTAAATCAATAAAAGTGCCGTATCGCGGCTCTGGTTATGATTTTTTGCCCAGATTGATTGCCGGGACAAAACAAAGTTTTCAAAAACAAGGTTTTAAAAATATTTCCGAACTTCAAAAATTTGTTGACATTAAGCCAATCAATTTTATTCCCGACCCGCGTTTCGTCAAAACTCTGGTGAGGCGAGACGAGGGTGGATAATAAAAGTCGAAAAATAATTGACTAATTTAAAAAAATAAAAATATGCAAATAGCATGGAGTAAAACAAGGGAGCAATTCCCATTAAGCCCCAAAAAAATTATAAAAAAGACAATAGAAAGTACAATCACTTATGCTATCTTGTTATTTATAATTTGGGGTGTATTGTTTTTTATTCCTGGTTATACCCAAGCAATTGTCGTCTGGTTGGGTGCGGCGTCGTCGCCATTTGGTATTTTGGTTTTGTTTTTGGTTGTCATTTTATTAATCTACCTTTATCAACGATGGTATTTCGCGGTTTATTTTTACGACTTAACTCCGGATTTTATTCAAATCAAAAAGGGACCGATAACGCCGCGAGAAATTACAATTCCATACGAGCGCATCCAAGATGTTTATGTTGATCAAGACATTTTGGATAGAATTTTTGGTTTATATGATGTTCATTTATCAAGCGCGACAATTTCTTCGGGAATGGAGGCGCATATTGATGGAGTTGAAAAAGAAGCTGCAGAAGGATTACGCAATCTTCTTCTTCAAACAATTCAACAAAAAATCAGCAAAAACAAAAGCGCGAATATTCCTGTAAATAACAA
>JAHJSK010000081.1 GCA_018830365.1 Patescibacteria group bacterium
CTTTTGGCTTACATTGTTTTAGAAAAAGAGAAATTCATTACCAATAAGACAATTTATCAAATAAAACAAGAATGCAGTTTTGATTTTCAAAAGGCTGATTACATTGTCAATACGCTATTTTTTCAATGTGCGTAAGTCCTGATATAATTTTACCAAATAGTTTTTGAATAAAAATTTTTAATAATTTTATCTCGGGAAATTAAATAAGCGTCGAAGACTTTGGCAGTGGCAACAATGATTCTATCGTGGAGATCCTTGAATCCTTTAAGTTTATTCACTTCCAAAATTAAACTCCAATTAATTTCCGAGAAAATAAAATTGCTTGCCTGATTAAGTTTTAATACAATTTCTTCAAATTTTAAATTAACCTTCTTTTTGTCTAAAACATCAATTGTTTCTAACAAAACAATGGCTGGGATAATAATAGTCACTTCGCCTCTATCAGCCAAATCAAAAAATTTTTTAGCTTTATTGGAAAGCAAAGGGCTGTCTGCCAAATACCAAAGAAAAGAATGAGTATCAGCAATATAATACATAAATTAAAATTCAACTTTTCCAAATACGCTCTTTTTAGCTTCCTCAATATCTTTTAAGGAAATTTTTATTCCTTTTAGAATTCCTTTTAGAGAAATAGGTTTTTTTAAAAAAAATAATCTCTCCCCTTTCTTAATTTTGAGAAGTTCTTTTTCTAAATTCTCTAATTTTTTTATATATTCAGTTGGAATTATTAATTGATTAGCCATATTTTAATTATCTTTGAAACCGAAATGCCAAAGAGGCCCCGCTTAGCGGGGCATATCTGGGTAAATTTAAAGTTTGAGTAAATAATACTTTCCCTTTTCATTTCCAGCAAAAAAGTTTTTGTCCTGTAAGCTCAAAAAAATCGTGTTTTCCTGCACTTGACGCTGCTTTAAAACTTTTTCAATTATCTCTTCTTTGGGTAAAGGTTTGTTCGCGGTTTTTAAAATATCAATAATAATGTCTTTGACTGTTCCCGGCCTATATCCCCACTCTTTTAAAGCGTATATTCCCTTGCCAATCAAAACAAACATATCATTTTTAATAAGCTCATTGTGCACTGTTTGAGAATAAATTTCTTTTTTCTCGCAAACAGTTCCTTCTAACTCGCTCGCCAAATTAGTAATTTCTTTAAAGTGCAATGGTCTATTCTCTTTTTTCAAAATCAAAAAAGCTCTATCCTTGACTCCTTTTGGTTTAATTTCCGGCCAATCAGTCAACCCAAAATTATTCAAGGGTCCTTTTTCAATTCTTTTAAAAATTTCAAAAGAAGAATTAAAAAGTTCAGACGGCTCGTCTTTAAAAGTATTGAAAAATTCTTCTTCTGGCAAAGGTCTTTTTTCTTTTTCAAAAATTTTAACAAGGGTCTTTAAAAGCCCTTCTGCTTTTTGAAAAAGATTTTCATCAATAACCCAAAAAGAATAAAAATTATTATTTTCCCTAAAACGCTCAAATGTCTCTCCTAATGTTAAAAGAAAATAAATATGGTTTTGGAACCGATCTCCGCCCAATTCAGAAAGTAAAATGTCTTCTCTTTTCAGCCCTCCTTGTTTTTCCAGATATTGTTCAAAGTAAGAAAAGGATTTTTCTAATTCTTTTCTTCGCGCTTCCTTTGCCTCTTGTTTCAACCGCTCAAAAGCAATGTCCTCAATTTGACGAACCCTTTCTCTGGTAACTCCAAAACTTTGACCAATGCTGTCCAAAGTTTCTCTTTGTCCGCTATCCAAACCAAACCTCCGCAAAATAATTTCTTTTTGTCTCGGAGGTAAAATTCCTAAAATATTTGAACTAATTTTTTGATAATCTTGTGTAAACATATTTTTAATCTAACAAATTTTATATATTTAGTCAAGCCCACTTACTTTTATTTTCACTATTTTGTTTTGGACTGCTGAAAAGTAACTAGAAGAGGGGAAGCCAAAAATATTGAAGAATAAACGCCACAAGAAATTCCTATAATTAAAGTTAAGGAAAAATATTTTAAAGAAGGATCTCCTAAAAAAAACATGGCAAAAAGAACAAGTAAAACAGTCAGCGCAGTGTTAAAACAGCGAGCCAAAGTTTCATTTAAACTTTTTTCCACAGTAACAGCAAAGGACGAATCTTTTGCTTTTAAAAGATTTTCCCTTGTCCTATCAAAAACCACTATGGAATCGCTAATGGAATAACCGAAAATAGTTAAAAAGGCAACAA
This sequence comes from Patescibacteria group bacterium, assembly GCA_018830365.1. Taxonomy (GTDB): domain Bacteria; phylum Patescibacteriota; class Minisyncoccia; order Minisyncoccales; family CG1-02-41-26; genus PFMI01. Next base: position 2,212 of record JAHJSK010000081.1, read on the forward strand.
CAATAGGAATAGTGATTTCGCAGCCCTGTAATTTTCCCAAAAAAGCCAAAACGCCCAATGGAACCAAAACATCGTGGCCCAAAGCAATAATGCCGGCTATGCCATAAACATAGGACTTAACAGGGCGAGTGACTCTTCTGAAACTCAAAGTAACATAAAGCAAAATAGCCAAAAGAGCCAAAAAAATCACAACTATTGTTTTCCCCTTCATTTCCTGTCCAATAATTGGACCAATCATTTGAAAACTTTCAGATCCTTGCTCAAGCTCTGCCAGTCCACCTAATCGCTTTAAAATTTCCTGATGATTCTCTTCGCTGATGTTTTTCATTTTTAAAATAAATCCTTTATCACCTTTTTTTTGTAAAGAAATTTCTCCCAAATCAAGCCCTGACAGGGTTTGTCGGACAATTTCAACAGAAGGAACCTCATTTGCATTTTTGTAAGCAAGCTCCAGCGAACTGCCGCCTGTAAAATCAATGCCTAATTTTAAACCAAAAAGAAAAATACTCGCCACAGCCGCGACAGACAAAAAAAAGGAAACAATGTAAAAAATTTTTCTATATTTTATAAAAGCAAAATACATAGATTAATCTATCGCAAAACTCAAAACGCAAAACTCAAAATTTAAAACGGCTTGAACATTAAAATTTAGAATGCCATCTTTTCCTCAAATTCAGAAACATTTTGAATTTTCTGGATTAAATTATCCAAGCAATGTTTCCATGCCCTCTATGCAAAAAATCGTAATGTTTATTTTGCTGGCCTTCGGTCATTTCGTTTTTGTAAAAATCTATCACCCATTTTTCTAATTTCTTTAATTGCTCTCTTAAATCTTTGTCAATTACTCCTTCCACTTCTTCTTCTAAAGATTTTACTTTTCTCTCAAACCAGCTTAATTTTAGACGCAAATTATAATTCTCTGTAAAAAGCTCAGGGGCTTTTTCTTCTTTATTGATGCAATCTTCGCATAAAAAAATTGAATATCCTCCTATTTTTTCTCCTCCTTCCTCTATTTAGCCATACTTATCATATCTGCTTTCCATTACTTCTATTTCTTCCTTTCCCTGTTCTCGTTCTTTATGTCCCTTAAGGCAAACCTCGCAAACTCCCTTTCTAATTTCTCTTTCCGCGCGCTCTCTCTCTCTCTGAAATTTCGGATGATTTAAATGAATCTTTTATTTCTGCCATAGTTTTTGTTTAAATTTAATTTTTAATTTTTATCCGACCTTTTGATTTTAAATTTTGATTAATTCTCTTAAGGAAAAAGGAGATAAATTCTTTGCCTGAATAAATTCATTAAGATTTATTTTCATTATCTCAATGTTGACAATTTTTCCATCTTCACCAAAATCAATCACGACATTCCCCTGAATTTCAGAGTCAACACTCTTTTTTTTACTTAAACGAATGGAAAGGATATTTGAATTTTTATCGTATTTAATGTGAGATTTCATAGAATTGGTATAAAAAATTTATTTTTAAAAGGAATTTTCAACTTAAATTTAAAGATTTGAGTTTTGCGTTTTGAGATATTGATTTATCTAGTCCACAGCCATTTTATTTTTTCTAATCTCGTGCCAACAAATACCATCAAAAAAATTCTTGTTATAAATAAAGCGGAAAACAAACTGGCTAAAATGCCCAAACTCAAGGCCAAAGCAAATCCCTTGACGAAATTAGTCCCAAAAGAAAACATTATCAAGGCAATCATTAAAGCAGTGAAATGACTATCTCTTACAGCTGGCCAGGACCGAGAAAAACTTTTTTCAACAGCTACAAGAAAGGTTTCTCCTTGTTTTAATTCTTCTCTTTTTCTTTCAAAATTTAAAACATTGGCATCAACAGCCATACCCACTGATAAAATAGCTCCTCCAATGCCAGCTAAAGTAAGGGTAACAGGAATGAGCTTAAATAAGCTTAACAGAATAATTCCATAAATTAACAAACTGACCGAAGCCAAAAAACCAGAGACGCGATAAACCAAAATCATAAACAGAGCCACAGCCAAAAACCCGTAAACCCCGGCTTGCAATGATTTTTCCAAAGAAATTTTCCCCAGAGTAGGTCCAACAATATCTTGGTAAATCAACTTAATGGGAACAGGCAAAGCGCCTGCGTTTAAATTGCGGACCAATTCTTTTGCCTCGTTAATGGTAAATTTTCCGCTAATTTGCGCTTTCCCGCCAGAAATGGCCTCCCTGACAACTGGCGCGGAAATCAAAACATTGTCAATATAAATAGCCACTCGTTTATCAACATTTCTTGAAGTTAAATCCTCAAAAATTTTAGCTCCTTCCTCGTTAAATTCCAAAGCCACTTGCGGCTCTAATGCGGTTTGTCCAAAATCAAGCTCTGCTTTTTTTAAATATTTGCCAGTAAGATTAGTGGATCTAAAATAAAAATCTTCCGTGATTGTTTCCCCGTTTTTTTGCCTTTCTAAAATTTGGTCTATTTCCTCTTTTGTTTTTTCTTCCTTGAATTCTAAATAAGGGGTTTTTCCAATCATTTCAATGGCTTGCGCGTTTTTAATACCGGGAAGCTCCACAACCAATTGTTTGCGCTCGCCTTTTTCTTCCACCCTTACAATCGGCTCCCTGACTCCAAAAAGATTAATTCTCCTTTCAATAACATCTCTTAATCCTTGCATCACCTCGCTTTTTTCTTTTTTTTCAACGGATTGAAGGTCAGCGTCGTAAATCAACTGACTCCCTCCTTGCAAATCCAAACCGAGCTTAAAAGGTATTACTGGAATATGAGGAATTTCCAAAATTTGCGCGCGCAAAGTTTTTGTCTGAAAATCATTAATATATTCTATGGACTGATTCAAATATTCAGGCAATACAATTGCAACGCCAAAAACAGCCAAAGCAAAAATCGCTATTAAGCAAATGTAAATTTTTCTTTTTTTCATTTATTGTCAAAAATTAATTATTAACATGCAGCGCGCCTAAATATCGCAACACGCGCTCACAAATGCAACTATTTTATACTAGTTTATACTAGCGTCACAAATTAGTCAAACAAAAATCCCGAACAATTTAGAATTTTTTCGCTCAATTTTATTTTTTACTTTAATCTCAAATTTGCGTCTGCTTTAATTTTTTTCCAGTTTTTTGTTTTTCCTTTCGGTCGCTGCAAGTAAGCTGTTATTCCAATCATTGCCGCGTTGTCAATGGAAAATTTTTTTGACGGAATCAAAATTTTGGCGCTTGACGCTTGGCGCTTGACGCTTAATTTAAACTGCTTTCTTAATTCTTCATTGGCTGTTACGCCACCGCCCAAAATTATTGTTTTTGCCTTATACTCTCTTGTCGCGTTCATTGTTTTTTTGATTAAAACATCAATTATTGCTTGCTGAATTTCTTGAGCCATTTTTCCAATATATTCTTTTGTTTTTTTTATTTTCAAACGAAGCGAGGGAAAGCAAAAATTCACCCTGTTAAATAGTTGCGGAACAAATTTAACAGGGCAAGCTTTTTGCTTTCCCGAGCAAGTGCCGAAAATACATCCCGGATGTCTGGGGTTTATTTTTTCCGAATGTGTTTTGTGCTCATAAAGAACAGCAGTTTTTAATCCAGAAAAACTAAAATCATAATCCTTGCTATAAATCATTGGCCTTGGCAGTTTAGCTTGTAGCTTGTAGCTTGTCCCGACATGCGGGGCAGTTTGGAGTTTTTTGGCTTCAGCGGCAATGGCTGGACCACCAGGGTAGCCGAGTCCTAAAATTCTGGCTGTTTTATCAAAACATTCTCCCGCCGCGTCATCTCTGGTCTCGCCGAGAATTTTATATTTGCTGAAATTTTTCATCAGAATAAGTTGAGTATGCCCGCCGCTCGCAACCAAACAAATAGCTGGAAATTCAATTGTTTTGAGTTTTGAGTTTTGAGTTTTGAGTTCGTTGCCAACTGGTAAAAGCCAGTTGGCAACGATGTGCGCTTCAATGTGATTAACAGGCGCAATAGGCAAGTCCCAAAAACAAGCTAAAGCTTTTGCAAAATTTACTCCTGTCCATAAACAGGGCTCTAACCCAGGTCCTATGGTTATCGCAATCATGTCAATATCTGGTTTTTGATATTTTCTAAAAAAAATTTTTAAATTTTCAAAAAGACACTTTTCTCTTTTTAAAATTTTTTTTAATGTTTGGAATTTAGAATTTGCTTGTTTGTGTAAAATCTCGTGAGACAAAAGATTTTGTTTAAGATTTGATTTTTGAATTTGAAATTTTTTCAGCAATTTACTTTGTTTTAATGCCCGCGTTAAAACAGGAAGTAAATTGCGCAAATGCTCTCTTTTGGCTAATCCCGGATGTACGCCGCCGTATTCTTGATGAATTTTAATTTGAGAAGAAACAATATTGCTTAAAATTTTTACTCTTCCCTGTCCTTTGTTCAAAAAATTTTTTAACGACGAAATCCCGGATAAACGAGGATAATTTTCCCGAACGCCTTCGGGCGGACTCCCTGTAAGGTTGACTTTTAATATTGCAACGCAAGTGTCGTCGCAAGATGTTTCAATGGCTAAAATAATCATAAATCATTATTTTTTAAAAACGAATTTTTA
>JAHJSK010000082.1 GCA_018830365.1 Patescibacteria group bacterium
AAATTGAAGAAAAAAACTTTGAAAAAATTTTAGAAAAAATTTCAAAAGAGTATAAAAAACAATTCAAAGGTAAAGATTTGGAAGATAGAGAGAATTGGCTTGACTATTTGTATGATGATTTTGGAAAAAATAGAGGGTGGATAAAAGATGTTGAAAAAGAAATAAAAGACGGACAAATGAAAACAGGATTACGGGGAAAAATAGGACTCGAGGAACAAATTAAAAAAATAATTGAAGAAAAAATAGAAGAAAAAGCGAAAGAAAAAAAATTGAGAAAATAGCGGAGATAGAGCAAAAATAACATTCCAACATTCTCAAGAATGTTGGAATGTTAAAAAATATGGAAAAAGTTGAAAAAATAAAAAAAATACTGAAAGAACAAAAGGATGAATTAAGAAAAAAATATGAAATAAAAGAAATTGGCATCTTTGGTTCTTATTTGAAAAAAGAGCAAAAACAAGATAGTGATTTTGACATACTTATAGATTTTGAACCAAATTCAGGGGTAGATCTTTTAAAGTTCATCAACTTAGAAAATTATTTAAGCGACCTTTTGGGAATAAAAGTTGATTTGGTGATGAAGTCTGCCCTAAAGCCAAGAATAGGAAAACATATTTTAAAAAATGTAGTTTATTTATGAAAAGAGAAATTGGCGATTATATTCAAGATATTGTTGATGCTATGAATAAATCTGCAGGATTTATTGAAAATATGAGTTATGATGATTTTATTGAAGATGAAAAAACTATTTTTGCAATGATAAGAGCATTAGAAGTTGTCGGTGAGGCTGTTAAAAATATTCCTAAAAAATTTAGAGAAAAATATCCAGAGATACCGTGGCGAGATATGGCGGGTATGCGAGATAAATTAATCCATGAATACTTCGGAGTAAATTCAGTTCTGTTGTGGAAAACAGCAAAAGAGAAAATGCCATTGCTTAAACCTTTGTTTGAAAAAATGTTAGAGGATTTTCAAAACTTTGAACAAAAATTAATCAAATAAACCCCAGACATTTGGGTGGAATATTAAATTTTAACTAAATGTTTGGGGTGTATTTTCAGCACTCGCTTGATGAAGAATTCTATGGAATTAAAGGAATTAAAATTAACACGGGAGCAAAAAAAGGAAATATACCCCAGACATTTGGGTGGGGTATTAAATTTCAACTAAATGTCTAGGATATATTTTCTGCACTTGCTCCGGAAAGCAAAAATTTCATTTTTGTTTTCCCTCGCTCCGTTTGAAAATAAACAAAATTGGTCAAAAATATAATCTGGATTTGATTTTAGCTTTTGGTTCTCAAATAAATATTTTTAAACAAAAATAACATTCCAACATTCTCAAGAATGTTGGAAAGCATTTATTTTGAAAACAAACAGGCTATTTGAATAAACCCCTCACCTTTTTGTTCAAAAAGGTGAGGGGTAAATTAATCATCCCATTGCTACATCTCGCCAGTGCAATTTTTCTCGGAGAGAAAAATTGCATATCTGGAGAATGTTGGAATGTTAAAATGATAAAAATATGGAAAAATATATTGGAAAAAAATTTGACTTTGACGGAGAGGTTCGAGGAGGACAAGCAATAGAAAAATATGAGAAAAAACGAAGTCCCCGAGAAGACGAGGAGTTTGTTTCGGGTCATTCCCAAAGATGGAATAGAGGTGGAAGTGGGGACGAAAAAAAGGGGACGGAAAAAGAAAACCCAATTTCGTTGTTGCCCGAAGAAAAACTTGAAAAAATAGAGGGCGAAGAAAAACCAAAAATGAAAGATGAAGTAGAAAGCGTAAATGTCTCGGACGCGGAAAAAGAAAAAATAGAAATTGAGAAGGAAATTGAGAATGATAAAACGAAATACAAAAAATATTATAAAGAATTTAAGGAAAAATATTATCAAGAATTTATTTCGAAAGGAAAAGACGAAAAAAATGCGAGAGTGGAAGCAAGCAAAAAAGCGAGGTGGCAAGCTATTTTAGAAGTGGTTGGACAAAAAGTGGAACAGGTTTCTTACTTTTTTTTGAGCGAAGAAGAGGTAAAAGCATTAGAGGAATTAAAACAAAAAGACCCCGCGAAATTTGAAGAAGAATTTAGAAAAATATCGCGGGAAACTTGGCAATTTGCTTTTCATGGTTTTTTGAAAAAAAATCCGAACACTGGAAAGAAAACGCTTTCTATTGATTTGGATGTAAAGGTTTGTCAAGGGTTATTTAAAAAAGCAGGGTTTAAAAATATAGAAAATGCCAAATATATTGCGCCGGGGAAATCTCTTCCAAAATATCTTAATATAGACACCTCAGGGAATGTAGGAATAGGAGTAAAAGGCAAAATCGCTCATATAGATCACCATCTTTGGTTTTTAGGGAAAAAAGATATTTGCGCGGCTCGATGGGTTTATTTGGCTCTTTTGTCCAAAGGGTTTTTAGAAAAAACCCCTATTTTAAATGAATTGACACGACTTGTTTCACGAATGGACAGGGCAGAATTTTTTGAAATAGAGGACTATTTTGAACAAGGACACAAAGCCATTGCTGGCTTATTGTATGGGGTTCAATTTAAACAATTATACGAATTTTTTACAGATGCGATAAAAGAAAAAAATGCGATAAAAGAAAAATTAAAAGAGGACAAAGATTTAACAAGTGGTGAAAAGGAAAAATTGGAAAAAATTCTAAAAGAAAATCCTGTGGTAAAAATTCTTTCCGATAAAGAATTAGAAAGCTACAATTTATTAAAAGCCAGCGAAAGACAAAAAGAAAATAATAAAAAATCAAAAAAGATATTAGAGAAATTAAGAGAAGATGGGTTTATTATTAAAACAAAATTTGGCGAAGTAGTTATTGATATTGGCAAAAAAATACCATGCGGGTATCAAGCGGTAAGGGCTTATGGATGTCCGGGTTATGTGATTTATGATTCGGAGAACAATAGTTTTTTTATTACCATAAATAAAGCTGATTTATCCAATGTTGACATTGAGCAAGGAGAGGTTGTCAGGCAAACTATGAAGACGCATCCTCCATATTTGAAGGAACCTTTGGTGGTGTCGCTCGGAGAAATAATTGAAAAATTAGGCAGAAAAATTCCAGAAAAAGGAGGATTGAAAGAATATTGCGAGGCGCAAGAAATGGATTTGAGATTCAAAAAATTTATTGTTAGCCCCGTGCTCGGCAGGAATAGATATATCACTCGGAAATTAGATAGATTTGCTGTTTTCCCAGATGGATTTAAACCTAAAAGAGAATATTATAAAGTTAGGATTAAAAAAATTGATCGCGACGAAAAAGGCGAATTTTATCTTTTAGAGGTGTTGGACGACGAAATTGGAAACGAAGCGCGGGTTGGAATAGAGGAAATAAAAGATGCAATAAATGGTTTTTTGGAAACTAATTTTTTAGATAAGATACTTGAACTTAAATCACTTCCAGATGCGCCGACAAAAGGAGATTTGATGTATGTGGGCGCCGAAGAATTTAATGCTGATTTTATAAGGTCTGTTGCGAAAAAAGCTATAAGAAGCGAGGAAATAAGAAAGTTTAAAGTCCAAAAAAATGTGGGAGAAATAGTAATTAGCGATTCTGTGCTTGAACAGTTATGCGATTTGGTTAATAAATGGTTTTTGGATAAAGCAAGCGAAAAAGCAATGGCAATAGAGGCCGGAAAAATAAAAGACAAAGAACCAAAAAAAGAAGCAGGGGACAAGGAACTAATAGAAAAAATAAAAAATAAAATAAATGATTTTTTAAATTTTCGTTATCCAGGGGCAGGATTTAAAATAGTTGAAACTTCGCCAGGGAGAGAGCTTTTAAAGTTTGTGGGCGCCGATGAATTTAATAATGATTTTATAAAACGCGTTGCAACGGAAGCAATGGAAACATTAGAAAGCATAAAGGGAAAAATAAAAATTGGCGATGTTAATTTTGAGAAAATATGTGATTTAATTAGGGAATGGTTTTTCAATAAAGCAAGAGAAAAAGTTGACGCAAAACCGGAAAAGATTATCAAACAAACAATAAAGGAGGTATCAGCAGAAGGGTCGGGAAAGGAAAAAACAAAAATAGAAAAAAAGATAGATGAATTTTTGAAAAGAAAATTGCTGGCGGAATTACCAGAGATTGAAGAAAAGTTGAGAGAAAGATTAAAAGACAATAAGGATTATAAAGATTTGACTAAAGAAGAAAAAAAGGCAAAAATTAAAGAGATTGCTCAAAAAATTTTGGAAGATTCAGAAGAAAAATTTAAAAATACAGAATTTTATGAAAAATAAAGAATTTTATGAAAAAAACGCAAAATAATAATTTAAATGAGGAGCAGGCAAAATTAAGCGAGGAGCAAATAAAAGAATTATTAAAAGCTCAAGGCAGGAAGCTGGGATTTTTGGTTGCGTCTGCCAATATCAGCGACGAAGAAAAAGCAGGTTTCATAAAAATAATACCGGAAATGTCTTTGGAACAAGTTGCTCGTTTGATTAAAATTTTGGAAACAAAATACATTGGCGAAAAAACCCAAGACATTGACAAGCAATTTAAAAAGGATTTAGAGGAAATAAAGAGTAAATACGAGGAAAAAAGGGAAGAGCTAAACAAAGACACTTTGGACAAACTTCAAAAAATAGCAGAAAAAGCGAAATTTTAAAAAGCCCGGCATTATGACAAACAAAAATATTTATCAAAAAGAAATATCGCGTATTAAAAAAGCGCTGGTTGAAAATTATAAACCTGAAAAGATTATTCTTTTTGGCTCTTGCGTTAAGGGCGAAATGACCGAAGATAGCGATCTTGATTTTGTAATTATTAAAAAAAGTAAAGATCCGAAAACAGAAAGAACAAAAAATATATATAATATATTGAATAAATTAGAAAATAGACTTCCTTGCGATGTTTTAACTTATACGCCAAAAGAATTCGAAAACAGATTAAATTTAGGAGATTTTTTTGTTAAAGACATTGTTAAAGAAGGTAAAATTTTATATGAAAAAAAATAATTTATTAAAACTATCTCAAGAATGGTTTACTAAAGGGGATCATGATATTAATTCCGCTCAAATTATTTTTAATGAAAAAGGATTTACAGATACTATTTGTTTTCTTTGCCAGCAGGCAACTGAAAAATATTTAAAAGGTTATTTGGTTTTCAATAATATAAACCCGAAGAAAACTCATGAGCTTTCTGAATTAGTCCAACGTTGCGGAAAAATAGATAAAAATATTTTAGATTATTTGGAAGAAATAAATATTTTGAATCATTATTATATTGAAGCCAGATATCCAATGGATGCGCCAATATTCTATTCTTATGAAGAAGCAAAACAAACAATTAAAATCACGGAAAGTATTATTAAATTTATTGCTGATAAAATCATTAAAATTTAAAAATACTTTGTGTTATCTACACTTCGCCTCGCCTCGCTGGAGCTACGGCGAAGCGGGCTCGTCCCGCTGGAGCTACGGCGAAGCGGGTCGTCCCGCTTAGCGGGACTCGCTTCGTTTGATAATAACATTCCGACATTCTTGAGAATGTTGGAATAATAAAAAGTATAGATGAGTAAACGAAATTTTAAAAAACCCGGCATTATGACAAACAAAAATATTTATCAAAAAGAAATATCACGGATTAAAAAAGTAATAGTTGAAAATTACAAACCCGAAAAGATTATTCTTTTTGGCTCTTGCGCTTTTGGAAAAATAAAACCCTCAAGCGATATTGATATGTTAATAATTAAGAAAAGTCAGAAAAGACGAATTGAGCGAATTCAAGATGTTCTTTTTATGATTGACAATAATCTGCCTTTTGAGCCATTGGTCTATACTCCATTGGAAATTAAAAAAAGGTTGGCATTAGGCGATTTCTTTGTTAAAAATATTTTAGAAAAAGGAAAAATACTTTATGAAAAACAAATTATTTAAAGAATGGATTATTAAAGCTCAAAATGATTTAGAAACCGCGCAAATTCTTTTTAGAGAAAAGGGACCAACAGACACTTTATGCTTTCATTGTCATCAAGCAGTAGAGAAATATCTAAAAGCGTTTTTGATTTATCATCAAATTGAGTTTGAAAAAATTCACGACCTTTGGAAATTGACTAAAGACTGCGCGATTAAAGACAAAGAAATTTTAAAATTTGAAAAAGAGTTAAAAATCTTAAATGGGCATTATATTGAATCTCGATATCCGCCAGAAATTACAACTTATTCCCAAAAAGAAATTAAAAAAGTTTTGAAAATAGCCGAAGAGATAGCTAAATTTATTGCCGATAAAATCATTAAAATTTAAAAATGCTTTGTATTATCTGCACTTGCCTCGCCTCGCCGAAGCTTTGGCGAGGCGGGTCGTCCCGCTTAGCGGGACTCGCTTCGTTTGATAATAACATTCCGACATTCTTGAGAATGTTGGAATGTTAAAATAATAAAAATATGTCCGAAAAAATAAAATTTGATTTTAAAAAAGTAATTGATTATTGGAAAGAAGGCGCGGAAAATAATTATCAAACTGCCAAATTTCTTTACAAGGGGAAAAGATATTCAGATTGTCTTTTCTTTTGTCATTTGATGTTGGAAAAAATTTTAAAAGGATTAGTGGTTGCCAACATTAAAACTCACGCTCCCCATACTCACAAATTAGTTGATTTAGCTAAAAGGGCTGAAATTAAATTAACTAAAAATCAAATAGATTATTTAACAGAAATTACTGAATTTAATATTGCTGGTCGTTACGATAATATAAAGCAGGAGTTTTATAAAAAATGCGCTAAAAAATATACAGAAAAATATTTTAAAATTTGCGAAGAATTATATTTATGGCTAAGAAAAAAACTTTGTCTTTAATAATAAAAAAAGAAGTCCTGAATTATATTAAGATATTAAAAGAAGACAAATTACCAATTGAAAAGGTGATTATTTTTGGCTCTCAAGTAAAAGGAACGGCTCATAAGTGGAGCGATGTAGATGTTTGTATTATTTCTCCAAAATTTAAAAATTCATTTAATGCCATGCATTATTTATTAATAAAGTCCTATGAGATAGAAACGATTATTGAGCCGCATCCTTTTCATCCTAAAGATTTTATTGATGAAGATCCTTTGGTTTGGGAAATTAAAAAAACAGGAAAATTAATTTATGGAAAATAGAGGATATTAATCCTATATTATCTGCGCTTGCCTCGCCTCGCTGGAGCTACGGCGAAGCGGGCTCGCCTCGCTGGAGCTACGGCGAAGCGGGTCGTCCCGCTTAGCGGGACTCGCTTCGTTTGATAATAACATTCCAACATTCTTGAGAATGTTGGAATGTTAAAATAATAAAATTATGAAAAAAGAAACAGAACCAAAAATTGATAAACCAATTACAATTGAGGAGGAGATGAAGACTCTTTTGGGTGATATGCAAAAAGGAGCGGTTAAAGCCAAAGAGGAAATTGAAACGGCAGGAAAAGAACAAGCGGCGGCAAATAGAGCCTCAATGGATGCAGCCATAGAAGAAAGTGGGAAAAAATTAAAAGATTTGTCCGCGAAATTAGAAAAATTTAAACCAAAAATTAATTTGCCTACTGAAGAACCGCTAAAATCTGAAATCACGGAAGGGGCAGAAAAAGAAGCGATAGCAGGAAAAAGCATAGAAGAAATAAAAAAAGAAATGACAGAAGATTTAGCTGCGGAATTAATTTTAGATTTTAAAAAAGAAACTAGCTTGACTCCGGCGACGGGAGCGGAAGAGACGGAAACGGAAAAAGGAGAGCCGGCAGCGGGAGCGAGAGAGGAAGGAGAAACGCCAACAGAAGAAACACCAAAAACAGAATCTATGGTTCCGGAAGAATTTGAAGGAATGAAATACGAAGAAGAAAAGAAAAAATACGATCCCTTGCGCTCTTTTTTACACGAAAAAGGAATAGACCCTGAACAATTTGATTTCACATATAGGGTAATTGAAAAAATAGAAAAAGACCCGAGCGATACTGATAATCCCGAAAAAACATCTATCTTTGAAAAAAATTTTACTAATTATCATGATTGTTTGAAATTTCAAAAAGGACTTACCGAAGAACAAAAAAAAGAATTTAGTAGAACATGGATTGGTAAAAATAAAAATGTGCATGAACCCATAGAAATTTTTGCTGTAAGTTTTTGGAAAAAATTAAATGACAAAAAAAGCGAGTTTTATCAATACAGAGACGAGATTGATGATATTTGTGGGAGGATACACAATGAAAAGTTAGAAGATGAATATGTTAAAGCGGTTGAGCGCGGAGAAATTAAAGAAAAAAAACCAGAGGGAGAACCAAAAAAAGGGGGAAAAGAAATTGACCAGATAGTTATTGAACATTTTGGAAAATTCAATCTTAGCGAAAAAGATTTAGAAAAAATTGAGGGTTTCAAAAATTTGTCTAAAGGACAGCAATTTTTGGTTTTGGAAAATTTTAAACAAATTACCTTGGGCAGGATTGAAGAAGAAGCGCTAAAAAAAGAAAAAGGTGTTTTAAGAGAAAAAGGATTTTGGGGTAAAGCTGGGTATGGAATAGCCAGATCGTATAATTTGGCTCAATTAAAAAAAGCCAGCAAAGAAGAAATTTTAAAAAGCGGAACAGAACAACATAAAGAAATTTTAAAACAATTAACAAAAGGGCTCAAAGAGGCCAATTTGGAAGTTGTTTTTGAAAAAGGAAAATTAGAAGTGAACTATATTAACAGAAATGAAATTGATTCTGAACAAGGAAAGAAGATCATTGATGAATTTAATCGAGCAGGTTCAAGGTTTCGGGAAATGCCTTATGAATGGGGATTAGCCACTGCCAGCGGGACAGAGAAACGGAAATACAAAGAGATTAAAAATGAATTTGAAAAAAACAAAGAAAAATTATTATTAGAGTTGACACGCGAAAAGATAGAAAATTTACCAGAAGAGGAAGCGGAAAAACAGAGCTTAATACAAATTTTAGAAGCGGAAAAGTCAATTCAATTAGATCAATTTTTAAACAGCCATCCTGAAGTAGGGGAAAAAATAAAAAATATTGAATCAGAGTGGACTTGGTATAAAGGTTTGGGACACATAGCTACTGGACAAGGAATACCTTTCGGCGCTGGTTTTATTTGGCGTTCAGCGGCAATAAGCGCGCTTGGCGCGTTAGGTCTTCCATTAGCAGTTCTTAGCTATGGAGCCATAAGGGCTGATTTCAGAGCCAGAAAGACCTTAAAAGAAAGAGAGAGATTGTCTCGGAAAGGAGAAATAATAAAAACAAAAGATGTTGAAACCGGAAAAATGGTAAAAGAAAAAGAAGCAAAAGATTTTGTTAGCGTTGAAAATTTGACTGAAAAATTTAATAAACTTTTTGAGAAAATTGAAATAGCTCAAAAAAAAGAAGAGGCGGAAAAGGAAAAGGGATTAACTGAAGAATATGAAAAACTTCTTGCAGGAACTAAAATAGCTCAAGGGGAAATAAAGGAAGAAATAAAAGGAGAAGAAAAAGAAAAATTAGAAGAAGAATTAACTGAAAAAGAAAAATTACTTGAATCATTAAAAGCGCGGATTTATTATACTCAAGAAAAAATTGAACAGGGATTGGTTAATTTTGGCGGACAAGAGAAGCGTTTGAAAAATCAATATGACTTAATGAAAACATTAGGAAAAGCAATTGTTGCTGTGGGAATTAATCAAAATGAAATAACAGAAAGGTTGGAAAGCTTTTTGACTTTTAAAGAAAAAAAGAGAAAAAAAGAGGAGGGATGGTTTATTAACAAACAAAGACTAAAAGGAGCAAGCATTAGCGGCGCTTTCTTTATTGCTGGTATTTTAGCGCGAGAAGGAATAGAAAAAACCGGAATATCTGGAAAAATAGAGGACCATTTTAAAGAAAAAGAAATAAAAATACCACATTTTCACGAATTAGAAAAATATTTTGTGAATTTAAAAGGATTAATAAGAGGACATACTGATCATACGGGCGATGGCACGCACTTTGTGGGAGGAGAAATGCACCCAGTAGAACAGACAGGACAAGCTGGGACAGGAACAGCGGGAATGGCGGAGCATGAGATGGGAACAGAAATGCCGTCGCAGTTGCAGGAAGAATTGACAAAGGTGGCGAATGAGAAAATTGCTGAATTGGACAAGGTTTTTGATAAAGTAAATGCATCGGACGGGATAGACCAAAAAGAAATGTGGTATTTATGGCAAACAGCAGAGCACGGACACGGAGAGGCAGCGGAAAAAGCAAGGGAGTTTTTGCATATGTTGAACATAAAAGATACAGAAGGATTTGAAGAACAATTAACAGAAACATTAAGCACAATTCATAAAGGTGAAGGTATTGAAAACACTTTAACCAGGCAATTAGAGCATAGTCCGGAAAAGTTTGAGTGCCCGCAGGACATAATGGATAAAGGGCATGCGTCTATTCATGAATGGGCAGGTGGAGAAGCGCACAGGATTGCTATTCATGAAGAATATGTTAGAGTGTTGCCAAGTGGCGAGATGCAGGAAACAAGGGTTTTTTATGACCCTGATGAAAAAACTCAATATATTTTAAACGCGGATAAAACCATTACAGAAGTTGGGACTAAGGGAATGGAATATGATTACACGCGGCACATTGGCGAACATCATGTAGGAACTGAGGAAGAGCCGCGAGCGCCAGAAATAATAAAAACAACTGGCACAGAACAATTTGCAGGAACGGAAACAATAGAGACAGAACCGCCAGCGCCAGAAAAAATAATTAGTCCGGAAGAATATGTGCCAGTGCCGGAAACAATACATGAGGCAGGGACATCGGGGATAGATCATGGAACAGAAACAACCACGTCAGAATATCATGGGACAGAAACAACGGGGGCAGAATATGTGCCAGCGCCGGAAATAATACATGGGACAGAGACGGCGCATGGAACTGAAACAACGGGAATAGAAACCGCAAGACAAATTGACGCCGCATTAACGCGAAAAGTGGAAGATATGGGAATGGGAATAGAAAAACAAACAAGTCCTTGGTGGTGGCCAAGTAAAGGAAAGGGAAATTGGGATTTTTATAAGGAACAAAATGTGGGCAATTTTTTGAAACTTGACGCACAAGGTAAATGGCAAAATCCAGAGGATTTTCCATGGCACAGAGCAGAAGGAAATCCCACAGAAAGCAATTTCAGAAATGAATTAACAATACGCATAGTCGGGAACGGGCTTGATACATCGGATAAACATTTAAGTATATTTGAAT
Source organism: Patescibacteria group bacterium (assembly GCA_018830365.1). Taxonomy (GTDB): domain Bacteria; phylum Patescibacteriota; class Minisyncoccia; order Minisyncoccales; family CG1-02-41-26; genus PFMI01. Next base: position 11,196 of record JAHJSK010000082.1, read on the forward strand.
ACTTGAAAAAAATCTTGAAAAAATAGCTTTAATGGTTTACATTAGGATTTGTTTATCAAATTAAAAAGCTAAAATTATGTTAGCAGTAATTAAAACCGGGGGCAAACAATACATTGTTTCTCCCGGGCAAAAAATAAAATTTGAGAAAATTGAGGTCATTAATGCCGAAGAAACAAATCAAGAAGTAATTTTTGATGAAGTTTTGCTTTTGGCCTATAACCCATCGGGTTCGGCTCAATCAGGGGAAAAAAACAAAAAATTAGAAATTGGGACACCATTAGTTAAAGACGCCAAAGTTTATGGCAAAATTTTAGAACAAGGAAAAGGAAAAAAAATAATTATTTTCAAGCACAAAGCGAAAAAACATTCTAAAACAAAAACAGGTCATCGCCAACCATTCACAGAAGTGGAGATTACGAAAATAAAGGGCGATTAACCCTTTATAATTTTCAAGCATCAATTTTCAATTTTCAATGAAATTCCTAATTCCTAATTCATAATTCATAATTCAAAGTGTTTTACTTTCTATTTTCTAACGCGGAAGACAATGTTTCTTCGTCAGCGTATTCCAATTCTCCACCCAAAGGCAATCCTCGTCCTAATTGAACAATTTTTACACTATCCCCTTCTCCAGCGCAAGCCAAAATTTTAAATTTTCTCTGAAGCCAAAAACAAACGCTCTCTCCTTCAACCGTGGAATTTATTGCCAAAATTATTTCTTTAATTTTTGGTTCGCTTTTTTTAATTCTTTCTATTAGCGCGTCAACTTTTTGTTCCATTTCTTCTTTTTTTTCTTTGTTAAAAATGCCGGTTGTCATCCCGCCCAAAACAAAATAAAGTCCTTTATATTGTTTGGTCTTTTCAATTGCTTCTAAATCCGCTTCTTTTGCCACAATACAAACAACGGTTTTATCTCGGCTATTATCAGAGCAAAAGGGACAGATTTCTTTTTCTTTTTTCCCCAGCTCAAAAAATTCCGGCTCAAAAGAATTAAAGCAAAAAGAGCAAATTTTTATTTTCTCTTTTAAATCGCTTATTGATTTTATCAGCTCCTCAATTTTTTCATTTGGCGTTTCAATTAAATAAAAAACAAACCGCGCGGCAGTTCGCGGTCCAATAGTGGGAAATTTTGAAAAAATTTCAATAAGTTTTTGAATAGTAGATGGGAACATAGTTTAACAAACGCAAAGCGCAACCTGCCCGCAATGGCTACGCCTGCATCGCTATGCGAAGCATTACGGGCAGGCGTAGCAATGCTGGCAGGTTCAACTTTTAACTTTGTCAGATGTCAATTGTCAATTGTCAATTGTCAAATGTTATTGTATGTATTCAATAAGTTTTTTCATATCTTCAAATCTATTTTGAGAATTTAAAACAACAGCTATGTAATAATTTTCTGCTTTTTTCCCTTTAAAAAGCAAAAGCAAACATTCGCCAGCATTAGAGGTAAAGCCAGTTTTACCGCTTATTATTTTTAAATTTTCTCCTAAGAGCGCATTGGTATTATAAATAATATGATGAAGTTTGCCATTGCTCAAATAAAGAGGATATTCTTTTTTTAAAAGAATTTCAAAAATCAAAGGATTTTTCAGCCACACATATTTTGCCAATTTTACTAAATCGCTAACAGTGGAATAATTTGTATCAAATGTTTCAGCGTCAACCCCGCTTGGATTAAAAAAATGCGTGTCTTGCAATCCAATATCCTTTGCTTTTAAATTCATTAAATCAACAAAGGCCTTTTCATCTATAATTTCAGCCAAAGCAAAAGCAGCGTCATTGGACGATTCAATAAGCGCGATATAAAGCAAATCCTTCACGCTTAATCTCTCTCCCATTTTCAAAAGTCCTGTTTGTTCAAGCTGGGAAACAGCTTTCTCTGAAATTTTTGTTTTTAAGTCCGGCTGATAAAATTCTAAAGCAATGAGGCCAGTCATTAGCTTGGTCAAACTGGCAATAGCCATTTTTTCTTTTTCTTTTTTCTTAAAAATTATTTGTTCTTCGCCTTGTTCATTTATTTTCACCAAAATAGCGCTTGTTGCTGAAATTTGCGGCTCCATAACTTTGGGATAATGCAAAGAAATTTGCGCAACAAGAGACAAGGGAGGAATTTTTTCCATTGCTTTAGCATAAAAAAAATCCTCAACTGTTTTTTGAAAAATATTTACTCCGAACCAAAAGGGAAGACTAATTAAAAAAACAATAATAAAAAATTTATATTTTTTCATAAACAAATAGGAATCTTCAAAATTTTATAAATTTTCTCTTGCCTGCTTGCATTATCATTCCCGGGATTATTTTTATTTCTTTTTGCCAATCTTTCTGAACTTCGTTGTCAATTTTTATCGCTTTTTGCGCAATCAATCGCTTGGCTTCAGTTCTAGAAGGGGCTAATTTTGTTTCAACTAACAAATCAATTAAATTATAAGCCGCGCGCTGATTGTTTTGCTTGAAAATTGGAATTTTGCTAGGCGTTTTTTTTTCTTTAAAAACTTTATTAAACTCTTGCTCTGCTCTTAACGCTAATTTTTCATCATGATAAATAGCCACTATTTCCCGAGCTAATTTTGCTTTAATGTCGCGCTGGTTCTTTTTTTTGTTTTTTAAATCTTTTTTAATCTCTTCAATTTCTTTTGTATTAAGAGAAGTGCAAAGATTAAAACATGGGATTATCACTTCGTCTGACAAAGCCATAATTTTTCCGTACATTTCATTTGACGAATCGTCCAAGCCAACATAGCCACCTTCACTTTTTGACATCAATTTTTTATTAGTTTTAGGGTTAACAAGTAAAGGGGTGGTTATAATAAATTTTTCTTTATTATTATATTTTTTTACCAAATCTCTCCCAATAAGCATGTTAAAAGTTTGGTCAGTTCCTCCTATTTCAATGTCCGCGTCCAATGCAACAGAGTCGTATCCTTGCATCAAAGGATATAAAAATTCATGAAGATAAATTTCTTTTTTATCAGCCAATCTTTTCTGAAACATATCTCGTTGCAACATTTGACTGACTGTAAAGTGAGCGGCTAATTTAATCAATTTTTCAAAATTTAATTTGGAAAACCATTTGCTATTAAATTTTATTTTTGCGGGATTTTTTTTTGAAGAAAAGTCCAAAATTTTTGATAATTGTTTTTTGTATGTTTTACAATTTTCTAAAACCTCTTTTTTTGTCAGTGATTTTCTCGCTGCTAATTTATCAGTTGGATCGCCAATCTGCGCGGTAAAGTCCCCAATTAAAAGAATGATTTTATGGCCAAGTTCTTGAAATTTTTTTAATAAAAAATAATTAGTTGAATGGCCAAGATGAAGAGAAGGAGCGGTTGGGTCAACTCCGTGATAAATAGTAAAAACCTTTTTTGATTTTAGAAATTTTTCTAAAAAATCTTTAGATGGATAAATTTTATCAATCAGCCGATTATTAATAATTTCTTCAATTTTTTTATTATCTATTTTCATATTTTTTAATTTTATCTTTTTTTACTATAACAAACAATTCAAAATTTGTAAAATACGAAGCAGTTTTTGAAATTTGTTTTTTACAAAGTGAGGATTTATCCTCTCACCAATATATTGGCGCGGGGACTTGCTTTAAAAAAAATGCGAGTTAGAATAAAGGCATTAATCGTAAATTATATGGCGCAAGAAATTAAAACTTTTTTAAAATCATTTCTCAAAAAAGACCTTCCAAAAATTAAACCCGGAGACACGGTTAAGGTTTATCAAAAAATAAAAGAGATTCTTAAAAAAGGAAAAAAATCAAAGGGAAAGGTAAAAGAAGAAGGAAAAGAAAGAGTCCAAATTTTTGAAGGAATTGTTTTGGCTAAAAAACATGGACAAGGAGTTAATTCCGCTGTTACAGTAAGAAAAATTATTGCGGGATGCGGAGTGGAAAAAACTTTTCTTTTGCATTCTCCATCTATTGAAAAAATTAAAATAATAACTCCAGCTAAAAAAGTAAGGAGGGCGAATCTTTACTATTTAAGAGGGAAAACCAAAAAATAGCTCTGCGTAAGGGCTCGCCCTCCTAAATTTTTGGACATTAAGTAGCGCAGGTAATTTAAACTGGCAATCTGTTACTCACGACGATTGCTTTTATTGCTGAACATTTACTCAAAAATTTTGGAGGGCGAGTGATGAAATCGGCAGACATCTATGGTTGAGGGCCATAGGGGAATTTTCCCGTGAGGGTTCAAGTCCCTCCTCGCCCACATTTACAAACCCATATTTGTGAAACGCGAATCATGAAATGTGAAGCATGGATAAATTGTCATATCGGAAAGTATTTATCCCTCACCTTTTTTCCGAAGGGAAAAAGGTGAGGGATTTATCTTGAAAGCAAATTGAGATGTTTGAGTTCACCCTGTTAAATGCCCTGAAGGGCAATTCGCCAAAGGCGAATTATTTAACA
>JAHJSK010000083.1 GCA_018830365.1 Patescibacteria group bacterium
ATATCCGCTGGCAGACCAAAAGTGTGCTGAACGAGCACTGCTTTGCTTTTTGGCCCAATTTTTCTTTTTAAATCCTCGCAATCAATATTAAATGTCTTTTCATCGCAATCAATAAAAACCGGCTTTAAGCGGGTCCATAAAATTGGATTGACAACAGCATTGCAAGTAAAGGACTGCAACAAAATTTCATCGCCTTGATTTAATTCCAATGCTTCTAAGATTGCCATTAAAGCTGTTCTCCCGCTATTAAAAGAAAAAGCGTATTTAACTCTAAAATATTTTTTAAATTCTTGTTCTAATTTTTTATTCGCTGACTTACGCTGATTATCACGCCGACTCACGCTGACCTTCCATTTCCAGGGCTGAAAAATCAATTTCAAAGCCAAAAAAATATCATCCTTTTCCGTGTTCGGCGAAAGAGATATAGAGATTGGTTTAAAATGTTGACAAATTTTTGATAAAAACATATGTTTTCCTAAACCACTTTTCCTTCCAATAATATCATATTTTTTCTCAAAAACGCAAAACCTCGCAACAAATTGCGAGGTAGTTTTGTAAAAGCCAATTAATTTTTACGCAAACCTAAAATGAGTGCGCCTAACATTACTCCAAAATTCCGTCTAAATTAATATCGTAAAGAATTCTTTCCTGAACCAACTGATAGTTGATAATTTCTTTTGGAGAAAACCAGAGACCAATTTCTTTTTCAGCTTCTTCAATTGAACCAGAAGCGTGGATTAAATTTCTAACAGCTCGGCCATCAGTATCAGACATCTCATAAGAATCCAAAACATAATCCCCGCGAATAGTGCCAACATCAGAAGTCAAAGGTTCTGTGCTACCAATTATTTTTCGAACGATTTTTACCGCATGCGCTCCTTCTAAAATCATTGCTATTACTGGACCAGCTGACATATATTTTTTCAAATTATTTAAAACAATTTCGGCAATTTTATATGGGTCATCGCAAGGCAAAGCCAATCCTTTGTCTTTGTAATTTTTAATATTTTTTTCTCCTGTAGTTTTCCGCCACTCTGGATCAAGCGTATAATGTTTTTCAATAAAATCAGGCGCAGGTATTGTCATTTTAATTGCAACTAATTTCAAGCCAACATTTTCAAATCTTTTAATAATTTCGCCAACCAATGATCTTTGAATGCCGTCGGGCTTAATTATTACTAAAGTTCTTTCTTGTTTAAATTCTTTTGGTTCCATTTTTTTATTATTTATTTTTATCATATTATACCCAATACAAAGTATTATCAAACGAAGCGAATAAGCTTTCAGGAGACCAGCTCTCCTTCAAAATAAGCTTTCAGGAGACCCGCTCTCCTTTTTTTCTAAAAAATTTTTAACTCCTTTTTCCCAAAAAGAATATTGAGGGTCGTTTTGATTTAGATAATAAAAAATAGAGTGTTCTCCCAGCGAGCCGCCGTCTAAAATAGGGTTTCCTGTTAGTCGTTTTTTTGGCGAGACAAAGTCTTCTTTGGGAAGATTTTGCAAAGTATTTTCCATAAAATTTTTCCAAATAATGCCGGCGAGCAAAGCCGCTGGTTTTTCAGCAAAAGAAGAATTGTCATTATTGCCAACCCAAATTCCCGCGACCAAAAAAGGAGAATAACCAATTATCCAGCCATCTTTATAATTTTGCGTGGTGCCGGTTTTTGCCGCTGTTTTGTAATTTTCTAAATATAAAGCTGAATTCCTGCCAAATATCGGCGCGCGAGCCTCGTTGTCAGATAAAATGTCATTGATTTCCTGCGCCACCCATGAAGGAATGATTTTAATTTGAGATGTTTTCGTTTCCTCAATAATATTTCCTTTTGAATCCTCTATTTTTGTAATAAATTTTAATGGCGATTTTGTTCCGTCATTAGCAAACACGCTATATGCTTCAACCATTTCCAAAAGTTTCACTCCGCCGCCGCCTAAAACCAAAGAAAGTCCATAATCCCCATTTTCTTTTAAAGTAGTTATGCCAAAGTCCTTAATAAAGCTCAAAACATTATTAATTCCAACTAAATATAACAGCTTTACCGAAGGAACATTGCGCGATTGAGCTAACGCGGACCTCAAACTTATGGGTCCCACAAATTTTCCGTCATAATTTTTAGGATGATAACATTTTGTATTATATGTCCCTATTTCTTGCTCGGCGTCAGGAGAGCAGGCGAGATTAAATTCTGTTTTGACATCCCAAAGTAGAGTTTGCGGCGTGTATCCTTTTAAAAAAGCAAATGCATAAACAAAGGGCTTGAAAGCGGAACCAGGCTGTCTTATCGCCGTGACAACATTTACTTCAGGGTCAAATTTGCAATTTAGCCCGGCATGGCAATTTTTAGGATATGGCTCGCCAAAATAATTTTTTGACCCAACCATTGCTAAAATTTCTCCTGTTTTTGGTTGGAGCGCTACTAATCCTCCGTTATAGACCCCGTAGTTTTTCATTTCCTCCAAATTTTTTTCTAAAATTTTTTCCGCGGATTCTTGAATTTTATAGTCCAGTGTGGTGTAGACCTTTAACCCTTTTTCGCTTAAGGAATCTTGTCCGTATTTTTTTTCTAAATAATTTTTGACATAAAATACAAAATGCGGAGCTTTGATTGAGGTAATGTTTGGCTGGAAATTGATTTCTTCTTTTTTTGCTATAGAAACTTCTTCTTGTTTTGAATTATTTAAAGCAGCCATTCTGTCTAAAATATAATTTTTTCTTTCCAAGAGTTCATTTTTATGCGAACCGTAAGGCGAGAGATAGGAAGGAGATTTAATCAGCGCGATCAAAATAGCTCCTTCTGCCAAAGAAATGTCAGAAATGTGTTTGCCAAAAAAGGACTTGGACGCTTCTTCTACTCCATAGATATTGGAACCAAAAGGGATAAGATTGAGATACCATTCTAAAATTTGATCTTTGCTGTGCCGTCTTTCAATTTCTATGCTTAGAATTATTTCTTTGGTTTTTCTTTCTAATGTTTTTTTCTGAGTTAAAAAATAAGATCTTATTAATTGTTGGGTAATAGTAGACGCGCCTTGAACAGGTTTTTGAAATTTTAAATCGTAAAAAATAGCCCTGAAAATTGCCATAATATCTATCCCGCGATGCTTTAAAAAAGATTTATCTTCAGTGACAATAACAAGCTCTTTTAAAAAATCAGGCACTTCGCTCAATGGAACAATAGTTCTTTTTTCTGGTCCAGAAATTTCATACAAAATTATTTTTCCCTCTCGATCATAGATTTTTGTTGATTGAGCAACAACTCCCTCGCTAAATTTTTCTGGCCTGGGCAGATCTTTAACAACATAAATAAAAAAACATAGGCCCAAGACAAAAAAAGTCAGAAAAAAAATAGCTCCGTTTTGAAAAATAATTTTTAACAAATTTTTTTGTTTATTAAACTTTTTTTTAGCCACAATTTTTTTACCCCTCACCTTTTTCCCTTCGGGAAAAAAGGTGAGGGATAAATACTTTTCGATGCAATAAATTATACCACAAAACCTCACCATTAGGCGAGGTTTTGTGGTATAATTTATCTTTGCTGACAAAAGCGCTACGCGCTTTGTAGGGCGAACTACTTATTCTTCCTCCTCTTCCTCTTCTTCTTCCTCTTCCTCTTCTGTGTCTGTGTCTGTGTCTGTGTCTGTGTCTGTGCCTGCGTCGTCAGTACTTGCGTCATCAGCACCAAGAGTATCTTGGTTTAAAATTAAAGACAATGTTTTATCTTCAAAAATCATAGTTTTATTGTTATTTTAAACTTCGCGACCTTTAAGTTATGGGGCAGATTATATATGAACAAAAAACCTTGTCAATCCCCAGTTTTGCGCAACACAAAATGATGTCAAAATTTGCGCTAAAAGCAAAAACCTCGTGCTTGCTGACGAGCTTCAACAATAGGGTGAGCGAGAGGACTTTTAAGCTATATCCATTTTTTCGCTTTGAAAAATCCAATTAATCCTAAAATTCCTGTTGCCATAATAGCGAGGACTATCCAAAAATCCCCTTTGAGTCCGACAATAGGTAAATATTTTGTATTCATTCCAAGAATACTAGCCACCACACTTAACGGGAGGACGATTATTGAAGCCATGGTTAAAATTTTTACAATTTCGTTGGTCCTGTTGGTCAGAATTGATTGATTAGTGGAATTTAAAGCGCTAAATGTCTTACGATGAACATTTAAAATACTGTTTATGTAATTATGAGTATTTATCAATCTATTAAAATAAGGAATAAGGTTTTGGGAAAACATTTTTTTTGATTCCTTGGCTAATTCTTGCAAAACCATTTTTTGAAGTTCAATGATTTGCTGTAAGCCAATAATATCTCTTTTTACGAGAGCGATTTGCATCGCTGTTTTTTTATACTTTTTGCTCTCTTTTTGATAAATTGTTTTTTCAATTTCTTCAATGTTTTGTTTAATGTGTTTCATCTTTGGAAAACAAGCGTCAAGAATTTCTTGAATAATGGAATACAAAAGAAGCCCCGTGTCTTCTTTAAAAATTTTATCTCTAATGTTTTTATAAAGGTTGCATTTGATGAAAATTTTTCTTAGAGGAACAATGTCTTTATCGTGAAAAGTGATAATATAATTTTTGGAAACAATAATGTCTATTTCAAAAGGAATATTTTGACAAGTTTCTTTGTCAAAAAAGGGATAAAAAAGAACAATAAAAAAATAGTCGTCAAAATTTTCAATTTTTGGATAATCCAATGGGGGAAGGATTTCTTTTTGCACCAAAGGATGAAGAAAAAATTTTTCTCCCAGCCATTTAACATCTTCCTTGCTTGGGGCCTTAACATCTACCCAAGTTAAATTTTCTGTTTTTATTGTTTGCATTTTGTTATTGTAATACAATTTTACTATAATTTAAAATATTTAAAAGTGCCAACCAATTTTTGTGTTATTTTTTTTCAAACGAAGCGAGCACCCCATTAAATAATTTCATATCTAACGGGGCCGAGACGAGTGCAGAAAATACAAAGTATTTTCAAACGAAGCGAGCACCCGCTAATCGGGACGTAGCGAGTGCTGAAAATACACCCCACCTGAATGTCTAGGGTTTATTTCCCTGATTTGGTTCGGTTGTCTTGTTTGCATAACATTTGACAATTTCCTGCAACGGTCTTCCCGCCCTCATGCCAAGGTTTTATATGATCGGCCTCCATTTCTTCAAATTCAAAAGTTTTTTTGCACCAAACGCATTTACCTTTTCGTTTTTCGTAAATTTTTCTTTTTGTCTTATCATCAAATTGACGAAGATTTAAATGCTTTTTCTCGCCGGTCAAAATATATTCGTAAATGCCTTTTAAACTCTGCACCTCATCGTCATCTATAAGCTTTAGCGTTTTTTCCTCAATCGCTTGGGTGTCATGGGCAACATTTTTGTACTTATTATACAACCTACCCCACTCAACCCCCTTCATCTCTTTGCGATATTTGGTAAAAATTTTGCGCGCCCACGCGATAACATCTTGAAAGTACTGCCACAATTCGTCAGCATCTGCGTCGTGCTGGTGCTTGGACATATAGTCCTCAATCTTGCCGTCATTTATCCACGAAAGCGCGATTTCTAAAAATTCCTGCCGTATTGGCGAACCATTTACCAATGATCCGCCATCGTTCGCCAGTAGATACGCTACACAATATGTCTTGCTAAATTTCAGTTTAGCGTCGCTTAACCATGGCCCAGTATAAACCGCATTGCGAATTTCTTGATTTGTCAATTTTTCACCGGCGATGTTAATAATTCTAAACCAATCCAACCGCTCTTTATCTGTACCCTCGCAGAAATAAATCATTAGCTCATAATCCAAAATTTGGTTTTGTTCTTCATTGGTTAAGTTATGGAAATAGCGTTCATTTAGCGAAAAATCGCCGTTCACATATTGTCCTATGCTAATAGTGCGTTGTTGTCCGTCCATTACTTCAAAACTGCCTGCATCGGTTTTTACCCAATACATCACATTAAGCGGAAAGCTGTTTTTGACTGTTTCAATCACGGCATCCCGCTGCTTGCCTGTATAGACAAATTCGCGTTGATATTTCGGGCGAATATCAAGTTTACCGCCATAAGCCACCACACCTTCTTCAGCGCTATCTTTGTAGCCGGCAATCACTTCACGCACTAAAATTTGATGCAGTTCAATTTTCATACTATTTTTTTACTTTTAATCTTTTTTGATTATATTTTTCTAATTCCTCTCTAACTTTTTTCTCCATTTCCAAACGCGAAATATTGCCGGCGCTTTGCAAAATTTCTTTCTCATTTAAAATCAAAAAGCCGTCCAATTTATGAATCCAATCTTTCATATACATTACTCTTTGCTCCACGCTTTGTAATTCGGCAAAAGACAAAAATTGCTCAACTAACAATTTTAATCTTTTTAATTCTAATTCTTGCAAATAATTTTTAGCGATTTGCGCTTGCTCGCGCGTGATAATTTCGCCTTTCCAGTTTGTCAGCCCCATATTTTCTTTTTGGCTGTCAATTCTCGCGGAAACAATTTCCGCCGCAGTTAAGCCGGTAATAGCATAATGGAATTTGTTTTGCACGGTAGCGTAAAATAATTTAGCGTAATCTGTTTTGGGATTGTAATCGGCGCTGGTGGAAAAAACATCACGGACTTTTTGATAAAAATTGGCTTCTGAAGTCCTAATCTTTCTGATTCTCTCTTCCCATTCTTCAAAATATGTCTTTTTCACTCTGCCCTCAGCCAATCTTTCGTCATCCATAACAAAACCCTTGATAATATATTCTTTTAATTTCTGCGTAGCCCAAATGCGAAATTGTGTGCCCCTCAAAGAATTTATGCGATACCCTACGGAAATTATCGCATCCAAATTATAATGTTTTACAAGATAATTTTTGCCATCAGAAGCAGTTACCGAGGAATCCTCGGTAACTGAATTTTCGCTTAATTCAGCCTCTATAAAAATATTTTTCAGGTGCAAACTAATGTTATCCACAGTGCAATCAAAAAGCTCGGCCATTTGCTTTTGCGAAAGCCAGACATTCTCGTTTTTCATCTTTACCTCAATCTTGGTCTCGCCGTCTTTGGTGTTATAAATTATGATTTGATTGTTTTTATTTTGTCCGTTCATAAAATTATTTCTCATTTAAATATAAAAAATAAACCGATAATTCCCGCTATTGCTCATAGCAACATAATCAACTATATCCTTTCTGATAAAATTATCTCCTTTCTTTTTGTATGCAAAATGAAGTATTTCTAAACCAGATATGCCCCTTATCGGGGCACTGGCACGGCGCAACAATGGGACGGTCAGTTTACCCTGTTAAATAATTCGCCTTTGGCGAATTGCCCTTCAGGGCATTTAACAGGGTGAACTCAAACATCTCAATTTGCTTTCAAGATAAATCCCTCACCTTTTTTCCAGAAAAAAGGTGAGGGATTTACATTCCGCCAACAATGCTAAATATCGGCTGCAACATAGAAACAGCAAAAAACCCAACAATCGCTCCAATGGTTAAAATAAGAAGGGGCTCAATAATGGAAGAGAGTTTTTCTAATGTGGCATTTACTTCTTTTTCGTAAAAATCTGCCAGAGTTTCCAAAACCTGCGAGGTTTCTCCGGTCTCTTCGCCTACTTTTATCATTTCCAAAACAAGAGGTGAATAGAGATTTTCATAGGGCTCAAGGGCTTGCGAAAATTTTTTGCCTTTTTTTACAAGATTAGCCGCTTCTAACAGCGCTGATTTAAAATAAAAATTGCCCAAACTTCCAGAAGTGATTTCTAATGAATAAACAATCGGCACGCCAGCCGCGAAAAGAGAACTCAAAATTCTCAAAGTCAAAGCGGAGTTAATGTCTTTGGAAATTTTAGAAAGTACGGGAATAATCAAAATAATTTTGCTAATAATTTTGCCGCCCTTTCCCTTTTTCAAAAAAACAGCCAAAACAAAAAATAAAATAAAGCAAATTGAAATAACAAGAGGCCATTCTTTAATTAAAAATTCAGAGAAAAAAAACATTGCCTTAGTGGTAAAAGGCAATTTAACTTTGAGCTCGCTGAAAACAACTTTAAGATTAGGAACCACAAAAGCGAACATAACAATTCCAATAAACACGGCTGTCAGCAAAACAACCAAAGGATAAACCATCGCGGTTTTAATTTGGGTTTTCAAATTATATTCTCTTTCCATTTGCTTGGCTAAAATATTGAGACTATCTTCTATTTTCCCGGTTTCCTCTCCGACTTTTAAAGTTTCCTGATATATCTTTGGAAAAATTTCCGGAAAATGGCTCAATGCTTCGGAAAGATTTTGTCCTTTGATTATGTTTTGAGAAATTTCTTTTAAAATTTCTTTGAATTTTTTTGATTTTGCTTGTTTAATCAAAATTTCAAAAGATCTGGGCAATGGAACCCCTGTTTTAATCATTAAGGCGAGATTTTTGGTAAAAAATAGTTTCTCTTTCATTGAAACCCCGAGCATTCTTTCAAAGATATTCAAAGCGAATTTCTTTTTTTTCTTTTCCAAACTTTTATCATCAGCTGAAATCAAAAAATATTCTTGCTCCCGCAGCATTCGCGCCAAGTGAGAAGAATTTACGGCCTCAAGGAACCCCTGTTTTTCCTCTCCTTTAATGTTTTTTGCTTTATAAAAATAATTTGGCATTTTTTAAATCTCAAAAAAACATTTGACAATTGCCTAAGGCCTAACGGCTTAAAGCCCTTATTCGGCTGAGCCGATAGGCTATAAGCCGAAGGCTCATCCTTGAAGGGCTCGGCCGTATAAGGACAATTGACATTTGACAATTGACAACTTTAATCTCCCGCCCGCAACGCTTCGCAAGCGAGCTTGCTCGCGTAGCGATGCGGGCAGGTTCAACTGGCAACTTTAATCTTTAATCCCTATCGGTAGTTCCACAAAAAAAGTAGCGCCTTTTCCTTTACCAGGACTTACAACCCAAATTTTACCATTATGAATGTCTATGTATTTTTTAGACACATAAAGACCGAGCCCGGCTCCATCAGCAAAAAAATCAGCCCCAGCCGAACCTCTGATAAAACCTTCAAAAATTTGTCCTGTTTCTTTTTCAGTCAAACCATCTCCGGTGTCTTTTATTGCGATTAAAATTGAATCTTTTTTCTGTTCAATCCCAACTTCAATCTTTCCTTGCTTTGTGTAGCGAATAGCATTGTCAATGATATTTAAAATAACTTGTCTTATTTTTAACTCGTCTATTTTTACTTTTGGCAAAAAAGTTTTTGGCTCTTGAAACACAAGGGCTAATTTTTTTTCTTTGGCTTGCTGGTTTAATTCTTCACAGCACGACCGAATCAATAGTTCAATTTGCGTTTTATTTTTATTTAATTCTATTTTTCCTAATTCAATTCTGGAAATATCCAAAAGTTCGCCAACCAATTTAATTAATCTCTCGCTTGATTGAAAAACATTGGACAATGCCTGTTTTTTATCTTTTCCCAATTCTCCGTAATCCCCATCCAGCAACATAGAAACATATCCCTTGATAGAAGTCAGGGGCGTTCTTAATTGGTGAGAAGCCATAGAAATAAATTCGGACTTTGCCTTAGACAAAACCTTTAATTCATCATAAGCTTTTCTTAATTCTTTGGTTCTTTGTTCAACTTGCTCTTCAAGCTTTTCATTCAATTCTTCTAATGCTTCTTTAGCTTTTTTTTGGGCAAAATTAGCATTGATAATCTTTTCCGTGCTTTTGTTAAAAAAATAACCATAAATAACAATTAAAGCAAAAACAAAAATAATTCCTAATTTTGAAATCTTTCCTTCAATCAAAAAAGAGAGAGTGAGAAAAAAAATAATTAAAATCAAACTGATTATTTGATAATGCAAAAATAAGCAGTTGTGGAATTTAAATTCGCAATACTGGCAACGTTTATATGGAGAATAATTAAGGGCTTTGACCAACCAACAATTCTTGTTAACATATCCAAGATTTCCTGTTTTTTCCCTTTGGAATTGTTCGCTTTTTTTCATTTTTTGTTTTTTCGACTCGCCTCGCTGGAGCTACGGCGAAGCGGGCCCGCCTCGCCGTAGCTCCAGCGAGGCGAGGCAAGCCCCTACACTAATGCATTAATGTGGGGCAAGTGTCAAAAATACACCCTAGAAATACTTTTTGAATACCCCTCACCTTTTTCCCGAAGGAAAAAAGGTGAGGGGTTTATTTTTTAAAAATTTTTTTAAAAAAAATGTATATTAAAGTAGCTACACAAAAACCCACAAAACAAGCCAGAAATATCAATAAAGTTACTGTTAAAATAAAAATCCATGCAAAATCAACAAATTTCCCAAAGTAAAGAAATAAAAAACCAACAAAAAGAAGAACCGCTGTCATACCAGAAACAAAATTTAATTCTCCTGATTCTTTCTGGATTGGCTCTGATTTTTCTTTTAGTAATTTTTTTAAAACCAAAACGTGAGATTGATAAGGAATATTGAGCTTTATGGAAAAAGCTCCGAAAGCCATCAAGATACTAATTGCTAAAACTAACCAGTGATTATGAATCAAAAAAGCAATTAAAGTTAAGGTTCCGTAAGCGGCCCTAGAAAACCTCAAAGAATTATCGTAAATTAAACATTGTTGCATATTATTTATTCATTTTTACTTCACACAAAGCAGCGTCTGATTTCATTTGATTTACCAATTTCCAAAGGCTATTGGCTCGGACAG
>JAHJSK010000084.1 GCA_018830365.1 Patescibacteria group bacterium
AAGCTACAAGCTACAAGCTACAAGCTACAAGCTACAAGCTACAAGCTACAAGCTACAAGCTACAAGCTACAAGCTACAAGCTACAAGCTACAAGCTACAAGCTACAAGCTACAAGCTACAAGCTACAAGCTAATTCATTAGGTTTTGCGTTTTGACATTTGAGTTTTGAGTTTAAATAAATATGTTTAAAGAAAAATTAATAGAAATTATTCCAAAGGCAAAAAAGGAAATTTCTCCTGTTGTTAATTATCTTTTTTGGTTTGCTTGCGTTTTAATTGTCCTTTTAATTGGCTTGTTCTTTTTTTTACAAAATCAAAATTCTGCTTTGGAGCAAAAAAAAGCAAATTTGGAAAAAAAATTAATAGCGTCAGAGGAACAAGAAAAATTAAATAAAGAAATAAGTTTGACAGCGGAAAAGATTAATATTTTTTCCCAACTTTTCAAGAAACACAAAATTAGTTCCAATTTTTTTGAATTTTTAAGAACTTATTGCCACCCTAAAGTTCAATTTCTTTCTTTGGATTTAGACACACGGATTTTTAAAGCAGATCTTGATGGAAAAACCGATGATTTTCAAACATTAGGCGAGCAGATATTGATTTTAAGCCAAAGTGGTTTTGTTAATGATGTTCAAATTTCCAATATATCTTTAGATAGAAAAGGAAAGGTTGATTTTGGTTTATCATTTAATTTTTCAGAAAATATAATACACACAATACAATGAATCGCATTTTAATAATTACAATTTTATTTTTCATTTCTTTTTTGTTTTTTGTTTATTTTCTTTTTCCTCAATCCCTGATTTTTGAGAATTTAAAGAAAAAGGTTTTGGAAAAAGAAAATTCTGTTCAAAAAGAAGAAATTTATTTTTCTAATCTTGAAAAAATTTCAGGCAATTTAAAAGAATATAAGGAGTCCTTGGAAAAGATTGACGCAGCAGTGCCTACTCAATTGTCAATTGCTTCTTTATTTAGTTTTTTTCAAAATAAAGCATTGGAAACCGGGGTTTTTTTGAAGTCCGTGAATGCTGCGGATGCCTTTTCTTCTCTTCCAGGAGAAATTGCCGCTGAAAAAGAAATTGTTTCTAATAAAATTAAGGAAAATTTTTTCTCCCTTAGTGTCTCGGCTAATTTTTATGCTTTTGAAAATTTTTTAAAAGAAATTGAAAGGTCTTCTAGAATGATTGAAGTGGAAAAAATTACTTTAAAGGAAAATGAAGGAGAGCTTTTAGAATTTGATCTTGTGGTAAAAGTTAATTCGCTTAATTAACCCGCCAAAAATTTTTCTAAAAATTTAGGAGGGTAAAAGATTTATGATAAATGAACTTGAAGACAATAAAATTAAATATTTAGTTATGGCTGCGTTTTTTGTTGCTTTGATTATTTTAATTAAAGAAATAATTTTAAAACCCCAACAAACGTCATTGAATGTCCCGCAGATTCTCTCTTCTTCTTTTTCCAGCAGTAAAATTGATTTTGAATTATTAAAGGGACTTAAAACAGGAGGACTCTCTCCTTTTTATGAAATTTCTTTGCCAAAAGAAAAAGGCAGGGAAGATCCTTTTTCAGAGTATTGAAATTTTAAATTCTAAACCCTAAACTCTAAATAAATCATAAATTCTAAATTCTAATGTTCAAAATGTTTAGAATTTCGCTGGATGTTTTTAGACAAACTCCCCGAATAATTGTTTTTGAATTTTGAACATTTGAGTTTGTTTAGAATTTAGAATTTAGAGTTTAGGATTTCGTTAGCCATTGAGCATTGTTTGGCTACGTGAAATCTGGCTTCGCCACGATTAGTGTGGCTTCACTTACTCATTAAAAATATGGACTTTGCTGATTATTTAATAAAAAAAAATTTTTTAACAGAAGAGCAAAAAAAAGGGTTGGAGGAAGAAATAAAAAAAACTGGATTGAGTATGGAAGAATTGGTCTTGAAAAAAAAAATTATTGAAGAAAAAGAGCTCTTTAAAATAAAAAGTCAATTACTTAAAATTCCTGTAAAAGAAATATCAGAAAAAGAAATTTTTTTAGACATTCTCTCTGCTATTCCTAAAGAATCAGCGGAATTTTATAAAATGATTCCTCTTGGACTTGATAAGAAAAAGGGGATTTTGGAGGTTGGCATGGTTTTTCCGGAGAATTCTCAAGCTCAAGAAGCTCTTAAATTTTTAACCCGGCAGCAAAAATTTTCTTTTAATGTTTTTTTGATTTCTTTTTCTGATTTTAAAAAATGTCTGGAAAATTATCAGGCGCCAGAAAAAGAAATGGAAAGCGCTTTGGAGCGACTAAAAGAAGAATTAAAAGGAGAGCAAAAAAAAGAATCATCGCAAAAAGAAACTTTAAGTCGGCTGGTTGAAGAAGCGCCTATTATAAAAATGGTGGGAGTAATTTTGCGCCAAGCATTTGAGGGCGGCGCGTCTGATATTCACATTGAGCCAATGGCCGCAAAATTAAAAGTAAGGTACCGTTTAAATGGACTTTTGTATTCCTCGCTTTTTTTGCCTTTAAATGTCCATCCCGCCGTAATGGCAAGAATTAAAATTTTAAGCGGTTTAAAAATTGATGAAACAAGAATCCCTCAAGATGGCAGATTTTCAACTAAATTTGGCGATAAAAAAATTGACCTTCGCGTTTCCACTTTTCCCACTGCTTTTGGAGAAAAAGTGGCAATCCGAATTCTTGACCCGGAAGCAGGAGCGAAAACTTTAGATGATTTGGGATTTCAGGGGAGAAATTTAAAAATAATTCAAGAAGCGTTAAAAAAGGCCTATGGTTTTATTTTGATTACCGGACCCACTGGTTGCGGCAAAACAACTACTCTTTACGCGCTTTTAAAAATTTTAAATAAAGACGAGGTTAATATTGTTACTTTGGAAGACCCAATAGAATATTTTATTGAGGGGATTAATCAATCCCAAGTTAAGCCGCAAATTGATTATACTTTTGCTCGGGGTTTGCGTCAGATTTTAAGGCAGGACCCAGATATAATTATGGTGGGAGAAATTCGCGACGAAGAAACCGCGTCTTTGGCTGTTCACGCGGCGTTGACGGGCCATTTAGTTCTTTCTACTTTGCATACTTCCATCGCGGCCGCGGTTATCCCTCGTTTAATTGATATGGGAATAAAGCCATTTTTAATTCCGCCTACTTTAAGTTTAACTATTAGTCAACGGTTAATAAGAACTCTTTGCCCATTTTGCAAAGAAAGAATTGAAGCTGTTGGAGAATATGAAAATTACATTTTAAAAAGAAGTAAAGATTTTCCAGCAGAGATTGTCAAAGAATTAAATATAAAACCGCCTTTTTATATTTACAAAGCCAATGGTTGTGAAAAATGCAATTTTAAGGGTTATGCCGGTAGAATTGGAATTGCTGAAGTAATGAAAATGACCAATGAATTGGCCAAAATAATTATTGAAAACCCAGCGGAAATAGAAATTTTAAAAGAAGCAAAAAAACAGGGAATGGCGACCATTGCGGAAGATGGAATTTTAAAGGTTTTGCAGGGGGTTACTTCTATGGAAGAAATAATGAGAGAGACGGAGGAAATATAGAGCAGGAAAAACAAATATCTCAAATGTCAAAACTCAAAACTCAACCTGCCCGCAATGCTTCGCATAGCGATGCAGGCGGGAACCAAAACGCAAATGTCAAATTTAATGTCAAATAAATTTAATGTAAAATACCGAGCTTATTATTTTTCATTGGAAGTGATTAAATTTGCGGCTGAATTTCCCAACGAAAAGTTGTATTGGATAATTTCCGACCAATTATTGCGTAGCGCCACTTCCGTGGGAGC
The DNA here is from genome assembly GCA_018830365.1 of Patescibacteria group bacterium. GTDB lineage: Bacteria > Patescibacteriota > Minisyncoccia > Minisyncoccales > CG1-02-41-26 > PFMI01. The sequence goes on from JAHJSK010000084.1 coordinate 3,802, forward strand.
TAATCTGGTGGAAGCCAAATCATCAAGCTCGAAAAGAGACTTTATTAAATATTATGAAATAGCTTTAAAGAGCGCCAATGAAACTAAATATTGGCTTTGTCTATTAAGAGACGGTACTGAAATAAATAAAGAGAAAATAAATAAATTGCTGCAAGAAATTGAAGAAATATTAAAAATGCTCGGTTCCAGTTTACTAACTTTGAAAAACAAGAATTAAAAGTTTTAAGTCTTAAGATAGGTTTTGAGATTTGAGATTTGAGTTTTGAGTTTTCAATATTAGGGTCAATTAAAAAAAATTAAAATAATTGGAAATTACAAAATTTTCACTTTTTACTCGCTTCACTTAATCATAAAACAATGAAAACAATTTTTTTAGTTG
>JAHJSK010000085.1 GCA_018830365.1 Patescibacteria group bacterium
ACAGACCTGCCTGTCGGCAGACAGACCTGCCTGTCGGCAGACAGACCTGCCTGTCGGCAGACAGACCTGCCTGTCGGCAGACAGACCTGCCTGTCGGCAGACAGGTTAAAAGAGGTCGGGTCTCTCCACACTTAAAGCATTTCGTAATTCAAGGTACTTTAAATTGCAAAATGAAAAATTGTTAGATTCTCGCTTGGCGGGGTAGCGTGTTTTGTGGATTCCGGTTTCAAAGTATAATTAAATTATAGAGGATGTTAATCCTATATAATCTGCGTTCGCTTGGAAAAAACAAAAACTTTGTTTTTATTTTTTACTCGCTTCACTTGATTATGAACAAAAAATTTATTCCTCACCTTTTTTCCTTTGGGAAAAAAGGTGAGGGGTTTACTCTAATTGAATCATTGATAACCATTGCCATTTTTATCTTGGGTTTAGCCGCGATAACTGGCTCTATTTTTGGTCTTTACCGTGCTTATTATTATACTTTTCAACAAACACAAGCTATTGAAGAAGCGAGAAATGGCGTTGAAATAATGGTTAAACAAATAAGAGAAGCAAAGCAAGGCGATGATGGCGCTTATATTATTGAAAAAGCCGATGATTACGAATTTATTTTTTATTCGGACATTGACAAGGACAATGAAACTGAAAGAGTGAGGTATTTTATTGTTGGAGCTGATTTTAAGCAGGGGGTAATTAAGCCAATTGGCAGTCCGCTAGAGTATATAATCGAGCCCACAAACCCGCTTTATTCCGAACGAATTTCTATTTTGTCTAAATATGTCCGGAATTTGCCTCCGATTTTTCATTATTTTGACGGCGACGAGAATGAACTTCCCGCGCCTGCCCGGTTAAAAGACACAAAAACAATGAGGGTTTATTTAGTTGTCAATGTTGATCCAAACAAATCACAGCAAAATTTCATTTTGGAAAGTGAGGTTCTTTTGAGAAATTTAAAAACAAACTTATGAATTTTAATAGAGCCAGCATTATAATGTGGGTTTTGGTTTTTGGCGCTGTTTTTTTAACTATGTTTTCCGGGTTAGTGGGGTTTTTCAGTTTTCAATCTCGTCAAAATCAAAGAACAGAAGCGGAAAATTCAGCATTTCAAATTGCAGAAGCAGGAATAAATTACGCGGAATGGCACTTGGCGCACGACGCAACAGATTTTAGTTTTTCCGGCGCTTATGATTACAAAGATCCCGAAGGTTCTATTGTTGGCCATTATGAATTGGAAGTAGCTTCCTCTTCTTCCGCTTGCGACGCAGGAATAAAAATTGAAGCAGCTGGCTGGAAGCAAGGATTTTCTGATGTCCAGAGAAAAATAAAAATAAAATACGCCAAGCCCTCTTTGGCAAAATATGGTTTTTTAACTAATTCTAACGCTTGGTTTGGCGAAGACGAAGAGCTAAAAGGGCCTTTTCATTCTAACGCAGGTATTAGAATGGACGGTAAACAAAACTCCCTTTCCACCTCGTATAAGGAAACATACATTTGCGGCGCAGAGCATGGTTGTTCCGCTGGAAATTGTTTTAGCCCTTGCGTCTGGTTGACCCTGCCCGCGCCTGGAAGTTGTCAGTGCCCGGGGATTTGGGGCGCGGGTGAAGGAGGAGGAAAAGGACTTTGGCAATTTCCAGTTGGTCTGGTGGATTTTAATAAAATCATTCAAAATTTAGATACTTTAAAAAACGAGGCGCAATCGCAAGGGATATATCTTGCTCAATCTGATAAGTATGGTTATCATTTAAAATTTATGTCAAACGGGACTGTTGATGTTTATAAAGTAAAAATACTCCAGCCCCGGGTTTGGGGATATAACGGAGATGAATGGGTCCATGAGTCAAATGACATTAAAACCGAGACATTTTACCAAAATTATAATCTGCCCTTAAATTGCGCTCCTATTTTTATAGAAGACAATATCTGGGTGGAAGGAGATGTTAATGGCAGAATTACAGTGGTGGCGGCAAAGCTTCCAGAAATGCCCGCTTCTTTAAAAAAAATTATAATTCCAAACAATATCAATTACGCAAACTCTAATTCTGTTTTAGGGCTTATCAGCCAAAAAGATATTCTGATTCCATTGCGCTCTCCCAATAATTTGGAAATAAAAGCTGTTTTGCTCGCACAAAAAGGCCATGTTTTTCGTTATTACTATGAAAAGCAGAATCATGAGCCGTATAAGACATACGCAATTCGGGATTATATTGAAACATTTGGGAGCATTATTACCAATACGATGTGGACATTTACATGGGTGGACGAATTAGGGAATGTTGTTTCTGGGTATAAAGAAACAGAAATGAGTTATAACAAAGATTTAACATATAGCCCTCCGCCTTATTTTCCCGTGTCTGGCAATTACGAAACTGTTAGTTGGGAAGAGATTAATTAAAATTTTAAATTTAAAATTTTAAATTTAAATTACGAAACATATTCTATCCTCTATTTTGAACCATAACAAACTCGGCGGCTAAAAAGGCAAGGCATTATCAATGCATTGTTATCTAACGGTTAAATTTTCTTTAAATTCATTGATGCTCGTTCCGATTAGCCCTGATTGGCGAAGCTAATTTTAATAATCAAGAAGTTTTTCTTTTTCGACGGAGTAAAATATCAATAATAACCAAAGATAAACCCAAAGATAAAATAACAATGCTTACAACTAAAAGAGTATAAACACCATAAAGTCGTTCAGCTGGGGATGCCACTTCTTCTGGGAAAATAGGAGGCGCAATAGCGGCAACTGCTGTGGAGGTTTTAAGGAAATTAAACACTTCGGACCTTTCTTTTATTTTGCCCTGATTATTCGTAATAGCCACATAGACCCTATGAACTCCTTCGGGCAATGGCTTGTCTAAAACATAAGCAAAATTTCCTTCCGCATCAACTTTGGTAGTCAAAACCAATGGCTGGGAGTAAACATAAATTGTCACAAAACTATTGGGAATTCCTTTGCCTTCAATTTTTATTCTTTTTTCCTTGAGAGAGAAATCCACTATTCCCACTTTTTTTATTTGATAATTCTCGCTGATCGGCGCTTTGCTTTTTTCCGGTGTCTCATAAACCACTTTGTCAGTTGGCGAAGGATTTAAAGGGTCAAACCCGCCCACCACTTCAACTCCATCCAAAAAACCATCGCCGTCGCTATCAGGACTTAAAGGGTCGGTGCCTATTTTAATTTCTTCTACATCGCTAATATCGTCATTATCAGAATCTTTTGCGGCCGCAACTTGCGTTTTTTGTTTAACAGTTTCTTTTTCCAAAACAATCTTTTCTAATTCCCCTAATTGTTCCGCTACTTTATTTTGAGTATTTTGAAATTTTTCAAGAACAACTTTTTCTGTTTCAGGTTTTTCTTTAATCATTGAACCCACTGCCCTGTCCATTTCCTCTTTTATTTGTTGTTTTATTTGTTTTTTTTCTGTTCTTATTCCTCCCAATTTTTCAGAAGCAAGCTCTATTTCCCCTTTTATTATCTTTAGTTTCTCTTCTTTTTCTTTTATATTTTTTTCTTTATCTTGTTTTACAAAATTAAATGCTTCTAAAAATTGAACGCCTGGTTTGTTTTTTGAAATTTCCGCGACTTCTTTTTTTAGCGAATTTAATGTATTTTCAATTTTTTCTTTTTCCTCTTGTTTTTTTGTTAAGTCAATTTGTCCGACAGCTTCTTCTTTGCCTTTACTTGCCAGCTCTTCTATTCCACTCTCTATTATTTGAAAAACATTTACCGCTTTTTTCTCTTCAATAAGCGCTTTAACCTCCTCTAAAACATTTTTTTTAATTTCTTCTTGTTTTCCTTTTATTTCTTTTTCCTGTAATACATTTATTTCTTTTTCTTTTTCTATGTCTTTTTTAATTGCCTCCTGCTTGTTGATTTCTTTTTCCTGTTGATTTTTTATTTCTATTAACATTTCTCCTCCTTCATATTTCCCGCTCTGATTTGTAATTTCAGAATATAAATAATAGCTGCCATTGGGAATAATCTTGCTGTCAAAGGAAAGTGTCCAAACATTATCTCCTGCTTTAATTCCCTTGCCCAAATAAATAGAAGTTGAGGATTGATTTTTTTTAAGATAAAATTCAACGCCATCAGCTCCTTTCACATTAAGATTGATCGCTCTTTCTCCTTCTATAACTTCTCCTTGTCCAAGGGAAACAAACTGGGCCACTGGTTTACTTTCGGTATTCTCCGCTACATTTATTTTTACTCTGCCGCTGCTTTCTTCTTTTGTCTCGCTTCCTATTTCATTTACCTCTTTGTTTGCGGGACCATTGAGCAGGGCTAAATTATGGTGTAAATTCGCATCTTTGGAAAACACGGCAAAAGAAAAAAAAGCGAAAAAAGAACTTAGTAAAATAAAACTAATTATTTTTTTTGTTTTTTTCATGTTTTTTTACTTAAAATAATATTTTATCACCTTAAAGCCGAAACACAAGTCTTGTATAATACAAGACTAACACTGGATTTTTTTAAAAATTTTTGTATAATTGTTTGTGTTAAATCTATGATCCTGTGCGCACTAAACAGTCAAGCGTGGCAACGAATAACAGAGATATTCTAAAAAATATTATGAACCAACAATTAATGTCAAAAATAGACAAAGCAACTTCTAATGAGAAGAGTGAAAAAATAATAACTAATGATAATCCCCCGCAATGGACAGCAAAGGATCCTATTAAGCGGGACATTGCTGGACAAGGAGAAAAAAATGGATTTCAGAAAAGAATACTGGGACCTGTTTCAAATCTTGAAGAACACGTTCGTCCGGATTGGTGGAGGAATATTTTTAACGCTCTTTATCTTAAAACAGACGCGGATGTGGTTGACGACCAAAACATTACTTCAAGGGAAGTGGATTTATTTTCGGAAATTTTAAAGTTTTCGTCTGACAATAAAATTTTGGATTTATGTTGCGGACAGGGTCGTCATTCGTTGGAAATGGCAAGAAGGGGGTTTAATAATATCAAGGGATTAGATCACTCTCATTATCTAATTCAAAAAGCAAAAGCCCGGGCAAAAAAAGAATATCTAAATATTAAATTTAAAGAAGGAGACGCGAGAAAACTTCCTTACGCTCCAGACGCTTTTGACGCGGTAATGATTTTGGGGAATAGTTTTGGCTATTTTGAAACAATTAAAGATGACTTGCTTGTTTTAAAGGAAATTTTCAGGGTTTTGAAACCATGGGGAAAACTTCTCGTAGATATTTCTGATGGAGAATATTTAAAAGAAAATTTTCAAACCAGATCGTGGGAATGGCTTGATAAAAGGTATTTTGTGTGCAGGGAGCGATCTCTTTCATTAGACAAACAACGTTTAATTACAAGAGAGATAATTGCGCACGCGGAAAAAGGCGTTGTTGTTGACCAATTTTACGCTGAAAGATTGTACTCTCAAAAAAGCATAAGCGAATTGCTAACAAAAGCGGGTTTTGACGAAATTACTATTCATGGAAAAATGCTAACAAACTCGCAGAAAAATCAGGATTTAGGAATGATGGAAAAAAGAATAATCATTACTGCTGTTGTTAGAAAAGAATGGGCTGCGGTTAAAGGAAGAAAAGAGGAAGAAAAAAATGTTGCTGTAATTTTAGGCGACCCGTCAAAGCCAGATATATTAAAGCCCTTGTGTGTTTTTGACGACGATGATATTCACACGGTTGACCAAATGAAAAACGCTTTGCGAGAATTGAATGGCTATCGGTTTTTTTATCTTAATAATCACGATTCATTGGTTAGCGATTTGATAAAACTAAAGCCCAAAATAGATTTTGTATTTAATTTGTGCGACGAGGGCTACAATAATGACGCCAACAAAGAGCTCCATGTGCCTTCTTTGTTGGAAATGTTCGCTATTCCTTATAGCGGCTCGGGTCCCCAATGTCTTGCTTTTTGCTATGACAAATCGCTCGTGCGCGGAATTGCGAATGAAATGGAAATTCCTGTGCCAAGAGCAATTTTTGTCAAATCAGAGGACACATCTTTTGAATTTCCTTTTGGTTTTCCCGTTCTTATAAAACCGAATTTTGGAGATTCCAGTTTTGGAATAACTCAAAAAAGCGTGGCAAACAACATTGAGGAATTTGTTAACGCTATTTCGGAAATTAGGGAAAAATTTGGCTATGAAAAACCAATTCTTGTTGAAGAACTTCTTGTTGGAAAGGACTTAAGCGTGGGCATAATAGGAAATCCTCCGGAATCATACATTGTTTTGCCTATCACAGAGGAGGATTATTCAGCGCTTCCCTCGGAGCTTCCTCAAATATGCGGGTACGAGGCAAAGTGGCTTCCGGAGTCGCCATATTGGAACATCAAATCCATTCCCGCTCAATTGCCGGAAGAAACAAAAAAACTTATTGTGGAATGGTGTCTAAAACTTTTTGAACGGTTAGGATGCAAGGATTATTGCCGTCTTGATTGGCGACTTGATGCAGAAGGCAATCCCAAGCTTCTTGAAGTAAATCCAAATCCGGGTTGGTGTTGGGATGGACATTTAGCAAAAATGGCAAAAATAGACGGGATTTCGTACGCTGAAATGTTGCAAGTTATTTTGCGCGCGACTGAAAAGCGATTAGGAATTCAAGCGAGCAAAAAAAGAGAGAACCCCATTGTTTGATATTATTTTAATTTTAAAAAATAAAAATTTATGCAAGAAACCAGAGTAAATCTCAAACATTTATTAGAAGACATCAGGGACAGCTATTCTCTTGTTATTGAGGAAGCGATTTTAACTGAATTGATTGCCAATAGCCTTGACTCAAAAACTTCTAGAATTGAATTTTTCATAGAACCGGAAAAAAATCAATTTACTATTTGCGACAATGGCGATGGAATGAAACGGCAAGCTTTAAAAAATTATCACAATATCGCGGCCACAACTAAAATTCGCGGGAAGGGAATTGGCTTTGCCGGCATTGGCGCTAAATTATCTCTTTTAATCGCCAAATCAGTAATCACTGAAACAAAAGGAGGTTATGGAACTCATTGTTCAACAACATGGCACTTAATGAATGAAAACAGGGCTCCTTGGAAATTTATTCCCTCTCAAGGAAAAGTAAAAACCTCAAGAGGAACCGCGATTACCATTGAATTTTTTGATCCCAAATCTCCTTTGTTAGATCCCGAATTTATTATTAAAAATATCAAAAAACATTTTGAGCCCTTTTTGCGCCCAATTTTTTTTAATTCTATTTTAAAATATGTCTACAAAAAAGAAGTGGAATTTTTTGTGAACAACAAAAAAATTGAAATAGAAAATTCTGATTTAGAAGAAAATTCAAAGACATTTAAAATTACCCTTGCCAAAGGAGAAAGAAAATTAGCTGGTTTTGGTTATTTAATTAAATTGGACAAAAATTCTTTTTTGAAAAATTTTGGAATCAGCATTTCCACTTATGGCAAAGTAATTAAACAGGGTTGGGATTGGCTTGGAATTTTTCCGCGCCTCGCTTTTCAAATTTATGGCTTAGTGGAAATTCCAGCTCTTTCTGAAATTTTAACAACAAATAAAAATGATTTTTTAAAAGACGGTTCAAGTTTAAAAAAATATTATCGCTATCGTAAAGCGATTCAAGAAGCAATTTTGCCGATTCTTTCCGAGTTTGGAGAAGAAATAGTTTCCTTTGAAAAAGATTTCAAAAAATTAAAACCATTGGAAAAAGAAATTGAAAGAATGTTGGAAGATGTTTTAAAAAATTTTCCAGAATTAACATCTCTTGTTGGAATTAAAAAAAGTAAAAAAGGAAATTCTTTAAAATTAAAAGGTCCCTTGGTAAGTTTTATTGAAAAAGAAATAGAAGCAGGGACAACAAAAGAATCAAAAGACATTGATTCTTCTGAAAAAAATAAAATTTCTGATTCTCAAAATAAGAAAAAAAATAAAAAAGCGCCTGCATTAGCGATTGGCTTTGAGGAAAATCCTTCAAAAATTAATTTAGCCCGAATGATTGAAAGCACCATTTGGATTAATACTAATCATCCTGCTTATGAAAAAGCCAAACAAGAAAATTTAGAACCATATCATATTTTTTTTTCTATTGCATGGACTTTATCGCATTTTATTGAAGAAAATCACTCGCCGCAGGAATTTATAAGTCAATTTCTTATTTCGTGGAGCAATCAAAAATGGAATAGTCCAAAAAAACTTTTTTAAAAAATACTTTGCATTATTTGCGATTGCCTCGCTGACTCGCCTCGCTTCGCGAGCGAAGCGAGGATTCTGCTAACTGGGGCGTGTCAACGAAAATAGCGCGACGCTCAAAATTTTTTTAAATACTCCTTAATTCTATCCCCGCCTTCATTTTCTTTCTCGCCCTTAAAATATATCTCAATAAACTCAATGCCAATCATTTCTATAATTTGATGATTTTCAATATAAGCATAGATAATTCTTAAATCTTTTTTCTTCAAGCTTTTACAAAAAAATCTGGCCTTAATAATATGTATATGGTTAATTCTTGTAATAATATTAAAATGCTTGCCGATTCCCAAAGGCGCTTCATTTAAAACTTTTTTAAATTCAATCAAATCATCGTCTAAAGATCTAAATTTTTTAGATAACTTCTTAAAATCTTTTTGAAACTCGATTGTGCTTTCAAAGTTCATCTTCGTAATTTCTAACAGAATGATCGTCGTCTCGATAAAAAACGGTTTCATAGCTTATCTCCTCTCCTATTTTATGAACTCGCCAAGGCGTATCTGAATGAGAATACTCGCTCAATTCACTGGCGTTTTTCCATGCCAAACGCGCTAAAACCTCATCTATGTGCTGAATTTCTTGAGCCAATAAAATTTTTAAATCAGCTGTTCTTCTTGGCAAGTATTTTTTTTGTTCGTGCTGAAAATATCTGCTTTTAATTTTTTCTATCTCGCCATCTTCTATCATTTGGTCAATTATTTTTTTAAACTCAATCGGCGTCGGACCAAAATGATTTTTAATATATTTAGCGCCAGTTAATTGCTCTTCAAATTTTTCATAATAATCAAAATCTATAAAATAAAGCAATTTATAAATTGCTGTTTCGCCGATATTCGGCCGAGCCCCGACTTTTTCCAAAAGATACAATAAAACTTCTTTAAATTTTTTTACATTTGTCCGAGACATAATAATCCTCGTTTCCGGTTCATCTGATTTTTTAGTGACTTTTCTCGATATTATCTGTTTCCCCAATTTTATTTTAAGCAATAAATTTTCTTTGCCCTGAACAAAATCATCAAAAACAATACCAAAAATATCCGCCAGCTTTTTTGCTTCGGTAATAGTTATGTCCCTTTCGCCTTGTTCAATTTGTATATAAGTTGGACGAGAAACGCTAATCGCGGACGCCAAAAACTCTTGCGTCAAATTATTCTTTTTTCGCTGTTCTAAAATAAATTTACCAAGCATAGTTTTAGTGTACTTGATCTTTGGGCGGATTTGGATCAATTGCGGGCTTTACGGTATCGCTGTCTCTTATTTTGCCGTCAAGTCCGTGAATTCTAACCTCTCCGCCACCTGAATTAGCGGAAAATTCTTTTGCTGCCTTTTCGGCTTCGCGTTGAGTGTTAAAAATTCCACCCGCTTTATCCGCGCCCTCTTTTTTCGCTTGCCAATTTCCATTGGCACATTTTGAAACATGATAGTTAGCCATAAAATTATTTTATTATTACTTATACCATTATGTTAATCTATGTAAAATAGTTTGTCAATAGCAATGTCAAAAAGTTATACACAATGTTTTTTCTTTAACTAACGGCTAATTGATATTCCCGTTATCTTTTCAAAAATATCATCAAGCGAATCCGCGCACATATTATTTTTCTTCAATAAATATCCTTTTATTTCCTGAAAAATATTATTTCTTTTGCTTTCGTCTTCAATATTGTCACGGACTAAAATTAAATAATTTTCCATATGCTTATCCGCCATTTCATCAAAACTTTCAGGTCCGCCTCCGTATTCATTTAAAAATTCTATAAACCCTCTGTAAGCCAACTGTTCCAACTTCATCAATGCGTCAATGCTAACGCCAGATTTTTTTGCTTTGGCAATAATAGAATTTACTTTTACGCCATTAGGCGTGCATGGCATTCCTTTCCTGTACACTTTGCCGATAGTTTCTTTTTCCATTGCTTTGATAAAAACATTATCATTGCCGCCTATCAAACGATTTTCTAAAAATAATTTTGTGTCTTTGGAAAAATTATAAATACCTTGAAGTAAATTATCTTTTTCTTGTTGCGACAATTGATTAAATTTTTCTTTAATTTTTTTAAAATTTTTCATAAAGTTTAAATTAAGACAAAAAAATTTTCTCTTTCAACCACCTTCCCTGTCTGCCGACAGGCTTTTTGCCCGTCTGCTGAAAACCCCCAGTAAATTTTTCGGACGGCGGCGGAACCTCAAAATAGATAGCGGGCGGGATTAGGTTTAATAATTTTTCAATTGCAATCCATCAATTCTATTATAATCGCTATTATTAGAGACAAGAATAGCGCCATTGGTTTTTGCAGTCGCCCCAATGAGCAAATCATCTATATCAAGTTTGAATAATCCATTTTGATCAATTTTTTTCTCTATCTCGCTTGCTTCTTCTGCTTCCCTCTCGCCAAATGGTAATACTTCTAATTTTTGCCTTAATTCATTAAAGGCTTGTATTTTGTCTTGGTTTTGCTCTTTGCCTCTCAAGATTTCAAAAAGAGCCACTGAAGCAATGGCCGTTATGGCGAGAGGCGCATTTTTGATTTCTTCGTAAACTAAAACGGCATTTCCCATGCCATTTAATAAGTTTATGATAAAATTAGTGTCCAAACAATATTTGGTGTTTTTTTGCAAAGTCATCATTAAACCGTTTCTTAAATAAACTAATTCTTTCTTTCATTTCCCTCGCCTCGTCATCAGTTAATATACCAATAAAACCATCTTTCGGCAGAGAAAACATACCAATTGAAAATCGCCATCCAAGAGGAACGGCTAACAAGGGAGATAACCAAACAGAGCCAAAACTGGAATTAGCATCAGTTTCGGCCTTTATGCTCATTAAGGAATCGGAATAAATTGGAGATATATTCCCTAACGCTTCGTTTGTGTATGTAGATGTGTTCATAATTAATTTTTTTTTACCCACGACTGCGACTCAAAATTGAGGTCAATCGTTGGCTGATTATTTCTAATAATTTTCTGGGCTTTACCGGTAATAGTAAACTGGTATGAAATATCAACAGTTTCAAGATATGCGCCTACTTTATTTATTTCCACCATTTCCTTACCAGCAAGCAATTCGTTTGGGTGGAACGGCTGACCGAGCTTCATTTCTTCCGCGTAATTTTCGTATATTTGGCATATTAATTTATCAACTTCATCAGTCGCCTTTTCTATTTTCAAACCAAGATCGGCAGCTTCGTCTCGGTCAATTGGATAGGCATGAATAGTAATATCTCCAGTTATTTCTTTAATAATCTTTTTTACTTTTTCGCCGTCTTTTTCCTTATCCATGTGCAACCACAAAAGCCGTTCGGTTAATAAGCGCGCCATACGGTAAGCGCGATAAGCGTTGCCGATTGAAAGCGGATGCAATTTTTCTACTAAAAGTTTATACGCGTCAATCATCTGCTCGCTTTTTACTTCCGCTTTTTCTTTTGCAAAAAGCAGGTATGAATTAAGGTCTTCAACGCTCACTTCAAATTTTTGCTGTGGGTTAGCTGGATTCTGCGGATTAAAAGGGTGCCCGGTGGTCGGATCAACCGGCGTAAGTTCACCGAGTTCGCTCATTACGATAGTGTCAGCGCCAAGACAAATAAGCGTTCCGGCGCTATGCGCTTTATACGGAACAAGCACCTCAAATTTTTCGCAGTGATTGCGGATTAGTTTTACAATCCGAATCGGCGCAAGCATATCGCCGCCGCTTGTGTATAAAAGCAAACTAATTTTTTTAACCTTACCAATACCGTCAAGCAGGTTGCCAATGAGCGGAACAATGTCGCCCGCGATTTTTGTAGCAAAAGGCGACCTATCGCCGGTGGCATAGGAAATAACGCGCGACTTGCGCTCCTCTTCAATTTTTTTGATTATTTCGGCTCTTGTCATAATTTTTACCTATCTGTTTATTATACTATCAAATTTTACAAATTTTAGCAATGTTATATTTCGCTTAAAACATTAGTGATTTTTTGCGGGCTTCTGCTTCTAACGGGCAGGGCGGCGGGGCTTCGCTTCGGCTCGGGCGAGGCGGAATTCCCCCCAAACCCCTGCCTACCGGCAGGCAGGCCCCTTCCGCCTCGCCCTCGCTTTGACCGCCGACGGAATTTGTGCCAACGAAGTTGGCGCGCCGCTTTTCGTATCAATATATTAAATCAATTTCTTGATTATTTCAACTGCGCTAATGTAGCAAAGGTCAGATTTTGATTGATCTAATTTTTCAAATTCTCTTATCTCTTTACCGGGGTGTATAAAATTTCGGTGTATTCTTGAAATATTGCCAAGATGAACGAATAAATCGCTCATAATTTTGCCTTGCTCAAAATAATTCAATAAATCACCTAAATCGCAATCATATAAATCTTTTTGTATGGCTTTGTTTTGTATTTGATAATTTATCTTTTTTACTTTTTTCTTTTCGCAATGATATATCAATACCGCCTCAATCAACGAACCGGCAAGCACAATGACCGATTTTTCGTTCCCTACTAAATAATTAAATGTCAGTTCGTTAAAATCTCTTTCCAAAAGGAATTTGAATTTTTTATTTATCTTTCGGATTCTTGGCAATATTTCAAAGTAGCCAATTTTTTCCAATTTCAAAATATCTATATTCTCAAAGCCGTCTATCCATTTTTTATTTATTTTCGTGTTTTGGGCTTTTTCTATTGCCTTTTCAATATGGCAATTTATTTCATAAACGGGTACGAAGTTATCTACTCGTTGGCTTGTTTTGCGAATATACCCTTTTTCTATCCATTGTTTTTTTAATGACTCGGCTTTCTGGTCGTCCGTTCCCATTAAAACCTTGAATTTCCAGTTTGGAATAGCAATCTGGTTATTTTTAAGGCCGGACTCTTTTTTAATGTTGGTAAAAAAGTTTTTCAGTTTTCCAATGACAAAATCATTTTCCTTTTGTATTAAGCTAACAGCATTTTTATAATTTTGCTCAATTGCTTCCTGCTCGTTTATTATCCCGAGTAAATTTTGATAATTTCTGTCAATTATTTCATCTTTTGCATCTTTCTTTTTCGCTTTTTGGATAAGATCAAAAGCTTCTTTTATTTTCCCTTTGGTTTTTTTGATGTTTGAAAGATTATTCAAAATAGCGGAGTTATTTTCTTCTCCGGGAAAAGATAAAATCGTTTCGTATATTTCTTCGGCTTTATTTTCATCTCCCATTTCGCTATACGAATATGCGACTTCAAAAATAATGGGAACGGATTCAAGTTTTTTGTCCACTTCAACTATATCCTTGTATTTTTTCTCTTTGAAAAGCTCTAAAACAAAACTTTCTGACTCTGCGTGCGCTTCGTCAAACTTTTCTTCGTCATAGAGTTTTTTCAACGATTTTATCTTTTCCTTTATTTCCTTGCTGTTCATAGAGACAATGGTAAATTAACCTCTCAAAAATTCATATTCAACTTTTGAAAATAAACTACTCGGCAAATCATTCAATTTTTTTTGCGCAACTTTAATTGCCTGTTCCGATTTATCAATTCCAATCCAATTGCGATTGAGTGATTGAGCGGCAATAAGCGTTGTGCCAGAGCCAGCAAAACAATCAAGCACTAAATCGCCCTCGTTTGACGAGGCTTCAATAATAAATTTCAGCAAATCCAAACTTTTTTCTGTTGGATATTGCGGATATTGCGGGTCTTTGAATTCCCAAATATCCTGCATTTTTTTACCCTCTTTTTCGTCAAGAAAAATTTTTTTGCGTGGAACGCCATTTGCCGACCATTCAATCAATCCTTGCTTATCCCATTCTTCCAAAATTGCTGGATCGGTTCGCCAATGGCGACCCTTCGGCGGCTTCATTCTCTTCCATTCTTTACTTGTATTTCCATTTGCAGTTTCGCCGGGCGCATGAAGCGGAATTGTCGTATAACGCCGACCTTCCTTGTTAATTTTTTTAAATAAACGATCTTCGTCCTCTTCTGAAAAAGGAAGGCGCGGGTTATTCCAAATTGGGCTTCCTGATTTTGAGTAAAACAATATCAAATCTTTTATATTTCCGTATGCCTTGCGATCAAAGTTTTTCGGATTACATTTAATACGAGTAATATCGTTTCGGAACATATCCCGTCCGAAAACTTCATCCATTATCAACTTCACATAATGTCCAATTTTGTAATCAATATGGAGATAAATTGACCCGTGCTCCGATAATAGCTCTCGCAAAAAAATCAAGCGTTCCCGTAAAAATTCCAAAAAATCAGCCCCGATAAGAGTATCGCTGTATGCTATCGTATCGCCGTTACTGCTACTGATTGTGTTCGCACGGTCTTCGCTGATTTTAAAATGTCCGTTTGTGGCAAATGGGGGGTCAATATAAATCAAATCAACCTTGCCAGAATAATCATCAAGTAAGGTTTTTAAGGTAGAAAGATTATCGGCATGAATGAGTTTATTTTTTGCTCCTTTGCCCGATACAGTTTTTAGTTCTGCTCTCGAAGTTTTTTCGAGAATATCTTTCTTTTGTTTCTTATTGTCATAGGTGATAATCATAACACTAAAGTTGATATAGAAATTCCCGCAAAACAAGCGCGCTCATAATATTCTCATTTTTAAGTTTTCCCGTAATATCTTTGTACATTTTATTTTTGCCTTTGATATAAAGGACGCCGTCAAGAATCGCTACTTTAACCGCTTTGACATTTTTAGCTTTGATTGTGGCGATAGCGTCATTGAATTGAGCGTTTTGGTGTCCGCCAAAATCGGTTAAAAATTTGGCTTCGCCAATTACATATTTTCCGTTGAAGCGACCAATAAAATCTAATCCCTTATTGTGTTTATAGTTCAGATGTTCACGGGCAAAAGCCATCATTTCCGCATCGCTGGCGTCCAAAACAGCATTTCCTTTCGCCTTAAGAAACTCATCGAGTTTTACCGGCTGAATTCCTAATGCTTTCTTATTAAGCCAGCGTTTAAAAAGCGGGCCAATCTGCCGATTTGTTTCCTTTGGTTCAGAACAACGCGCAAAAATTTTATCAAGCCCCATTTCATACAAGCGTCCAGAAAGTCGGGCAGAAGTTGCCGGATTTCGTTCTAATGCAGTTTTATCTCGTTTTAGGTAAGCAACATAGGAATCTTTGATCGGAAATAAATCTAGTTTCAAGAGATTTTTCATAAGCGTTATATTGTCACGCTTTTTAAATGCCTTTTCCACGCCCTTCCAAAGTTCGTCGTTGGGTTCGCGTATTCCTTCCGGAATTGTTGGATATACCTGAAACAAATCATCCAAGTAGCTCCGCTGACTTGCGTATTCAATGCTTAATTGTGTCCAATGGTTTATGTTCTTTTTCATAGTAGTTACTTATTTAAATCGTAGCTTTGTTTGATAAGCGCAAAAACAGCCTCAAGTTCGCTTTCTTTTTCGAGTTTTACCTCATAATCGCCGTTACCCCAATGCCCGATCAGTTTTGGTTTCGTTAAATCGCGTGCTAAATTTTGCTGGTCATTCAGCTGTCCGCTTTTGACATTGAGAAAAATTTTGAGGCCATATTGCTTCACGACAATGTCTGTAAAGTTCGTTGATGTTTTATAGGCAATATATTTTGCTTTTGCTTCTTCAATAATGTTCTCGTCTAGCGATAGGATTTTTTCGCGCAAAGTTTGAAATAAATCAATTGTTTGTTTATCAATACCTGAAAGATGATCGTCAATCGAATATGTTTTTTGCAATCGTTCTATTTTTTCTTTACCCTGTTTCGCTTTTTTCATTATGCCGGATGTAGAAATTCTAACCTTCTGATAGTTTTCTGGTTCAATATACAAAATATTTTCGTCGTAAATACGATAACGCAAAAGTTCAACATTAATCGGCAAAATGTCTGCCGTATCAAGATCAAATTTGTTGTAGCTTTCAGCAATACAAATAACGCGCGGAGTATTTTCTAATCAACATATGAGTCCGAAATGAAAGTGGTGTGAATTGTCGGGAATTGAAGTTTGCGACCTTTAAAATTTTCAAATAATTCGTCTTTGGCTTTTTTCATCAAAGCGGCGCATTCGTTGTCGCTTTGTTTTTTAGCAATGGCATCAAGTTTTTCAAAGGAAATGTCTTTTTTCAAAAATTCTTTGGCTCTACAAAGCCCTTTAAAAGCTTCATAAGGGGTAAGGTATACATTATATACCTTTTTTTCTTTGCCTTTTCTGTCAACTTTTATTGTGGCAAATC
>JAHJSK010000086.1 GCA_018830365.1 Patescibacteria group bacterium
AGTTTATTTGAGGAAAATTCGAGAAATATTTTAAGTTTATTTGAGGAAAATTCGAGAAATATCTTGGGAACAAAAGTGGAAGTAAAAAATCTTAATTCTTTAAAGGTGGTGGAAAAAGCAATTGAATATGAAATAAAAAGACAAAAAGAGATATTGGAAAAAGGTGAAAAAGTAATTCAAGAAACAAGGGGCTGGCATGACAAAAAAGAAATAACAATCTCTCAAAGAGAAAAAGAACAAGCCCATGATTATCGTTATTTTCCGGAGCCAGATTTGCCTCCTTTAGAATTAAGTTCGGAATTCTTGGAAGATATTAAAAAAGAAATCATAGAACTTCCTTTGGCAAAAATGGAAAGATTTAAAAAAGAATATTATCTTTTAGAAAAAGAAGCGGAAATTTATGTCTGGCAAAAAGAATTGGGAAATTATTTTGAAAAATCTGCGTTAAAATTAAACGAATGGCTGAAAACAAAAAAAGGAATTGAAAATACAACCGAAGCCGAGGAGACGGCTAAAGCCGAAAAGACGGCCGAGGCCGAGGACAAGGAGATGGCTAAAGCCGAGGAGACGGCTAAACAAGAATTAAAAAAAATTTATAAAATTGCCTCCAATTATATTTCAACCGATCTCCAAGGTCTTTTACAAGGGAAAACAATTGAAGATAAACCCCTCACCTTTTTTTCTGGAAAAAAGGTGAGGGGTTCAATAACTCCGCAAAATTTTGCCGAATTTATTAAAATGATTTACTCAAACGAAATTTCAAGCAAAATCGCCAAGACCTTGCTAAAAGAAATGTATGAAACAGGAAATGCGCCAGCTCAAATCATAGAAAAAAAAGGGCTAAAATTAATCAGCGACGAAAACGAACTGGAAAAAATTGTGACAGAAATAATTTCAAAAAATCAAAAAGCAGCGGACGACTATAAGCAAGGTAAATCCTCGGCTTTGCAATTTTTAATTGGTCAAATAATGTCCCAGACAAAAGGCAAAGCGAATTTAGAAAAAACTATTGAGCTACTAAAAAAATTATTATGCGAGAATTAGTAAAAAAAGCAATTTTTGGAAAAAAAACAACGGAATACCAAAAAAAAATCAGGGAAATGGCAGAAAAAAAAGGTATTCGTCTTTGTTCTCTCCAAAAATTATATATAGAAATAGCTAAAAACAATATTAAGGGCTTTACTGTTCCTGCTTTTAATATCAGAACCTTAACTTTTGACGCGGCTTGCGCTCTTTTCCGCGCGGCGAAAAAAGAAAAAGTGGGAGCTTTTATTTTTGAGATAGCGAGAACAGAGATATTATATACCGCTCAATCACCGGAAAAATATCTTGCTTGCGTTTTGGGGGCCGCTATTAAGGAAAATTTTAAAGGACCTCTTTTTCTGCAAGGAGATCATTTTAAAATAAGCTCTTCAAAATATTTTTCTATCAAAGATAAAAAAAAAGAGTTAAAGGATTTGGAAAATTTAATAAAAAAAACAATTAAGGCCGGGTTTTATAATGTTGACATTGATTGTTCTGCTCTGTTACCTAAAGAAAATTCTTATCAAACGGCAAAATTCACTTCCTTTATCAGAAAAATAGAGCCAAAAAAAATAAACATTGCCATTGGCGGAGAGGTTGGAGAAATAGGAGGCAAAAATACGAGTATTACGGAATTAAAAAATTTTATAAATAATTATCAAAAAGAACTAAAAAAATATTCTCCATCGCTGTGTCCCATAATTAAAATTGCCGTTCAAGCAAAGACCTCTCATGGCGGAACTTTGCTTGGCTCTGGAAAATTCAAACCAGTAAAAATAAATTTTAAAACATTAGCCGAGCTTTCCAAAGAGGCAAAAAAAAATGGAACGGCAGGCATTGTTCAACACGGAGCATCTACTTTGCCAGAAAAATATTTTGGAAAATTTCCAAAAGCAAAAATTTGCGAAATTCACCTCGCTACTTTTTTGCAAAACATTATTTATGATAGCGATTATTTTCCGCAAATTTTAAAAGAAAAAATTGAGCAATGGCTAAAAGAAAATTATCTCAAGAAGAAAGATGAAAACGATCTCCAATTTTTTTATCGGCTCAGAAAAAATGCATTAGGTCCTTTTAAAAAAAAAATTTGGGACATTCCACAAAAAAATATTAACAAAATCTGCGAACAATTAGAAACAAAATTTATTTTCTTTTTCCAAAAATTAAATGTCTCGGACACTAAGGACTTAATCAAAAAACTTTATAAAATCTCTAACTAAATTTTTGCTTTTACGACCCGCTTCGCCATAACTTCAGCGAGGCAAGATGAACTCCCAATTTTTTAAATTTTTATTCACTATCACGCGGATAAAAATTATTTCTATCTAATTTCATAATTGTGGATAACTTTTATATTGTATATTTTCTATTTATTTTCTATAATATATGTATGATTACAAAAAAGCAACAACAGGTCCTCAATTTTATAACGAAATACCAAAAACAAAAGGGCTATGCGCCCTCGCTCGAGGAGATATGCAAAAAGTTTAAGATCGCATCTGTTTCTACGGCACATTTTCATGTGTCAAAACTCCACGATGCCGGATTTTTGGAAAAAGAAGAAAATAAACCGCGCGCGATTGATGCGACAAAAAAAGAAGAATTAGTGAAAATCCCCATTGTCGGGATAATTGCCGCGGGTCAACCAATAGAAGCAATAGAAATTCCGAACGCAACTATTGCGATTTCAAAAAAAGATATATTACCAAAAGAAAAATATTATGCTTTGCGTGTTCAAGGAGATAGCATGATTAACGATGGTATTTTTGACGGCGACATTGTTGTTATTCAAAAACAAGAAACTGCTAACGACGGTCAAACTATCGTGGCCATTATTGATGATAATGAAGCCACTCTTAAAAAAATTTATAGAGAAAAAAATCGCATTAAACTACAGCCTGCAAATCAGGCAATGTTGCCAATATATCGCAAAGATGTTGAAGTGCGAGGTGTTGTTGTCAAAATTATTAGGAATTTAGAAAACGGCGCTAGGGATAATACATTGGGCTACAAAAAGAAAATTTTTTTGGACCGTGTCAGAAGTAAAAATCCTATCAGTCAAAATAAATATAAAAGAGTGGCTCTTTCTACGATAAGATATGCCGGAGGAAAAACTTTGGCAGTGGGTCATATTGTAGAATTATTACCTGAAACCACTAAGAGAGTTATCTCGCCGTTTTTTGGTGGCGGCTCAATTGAAATAGCAATGAGTAAAGAGTTGGGATTAGAAGTTATTGGTTTTGATATTTTTGATATCCTCTGTAATTATTGGAAGTTTCAAATAAAGAAACCGAAACTTCTTTACGAAAAATTGAAAGAATTAAAACCAAACAAAACGACTTTTGAAAAAATACGTTTAATTTTAAATGATGTTTGGAAAAAGAAAGTAGAATTAGACCCTCTGACTTTAGCGGTCTATTATGTTTACAATTTTAATCTTTCCTACGGCCCCGGATTTATGGGCTGGTCTTCAAAAATTTATCTTGATGAAAAGAGATACAAAAGAATGATCGAAAACATTAGGGATTTTGACCCAAAAAATCTAAAAGTAGAATGCGCCGATTTTCAAGATGTGATAAAAAAATATCCCAATGACTTTCTTTACTGCGACCCGCCTTATTACCTTGGCAAAGATTCAAAAATGTTCAAAGGGATTTATCCAATGAGAAATATCCCGGTTCACCACAACGGATTTCCTCATGAAACCCTAAAAGATTTACTAAAAAATCACAAAGGGGGTTTTATTCTTTCTTACAATAATTGTCCCACGATACGAGAATATTACAAAGAGTTTCAGCAATTCTTCCCTAGTTGGCAATACACAATGGGCCAAGGAGAAACAAGAATAGGACTAAATAGAAAAAATGGCAATGGAAATCACATAAAAGAATCTCACGAAATAATTGTTTATTGCCCACCGAGAGTTTAATTTATCTGCCTTTTAATCTTCGTTGATGATACAAATTATGCTTTCTCGCGAGCTCTGGTGGATATGGCTCGTGATTTTCTTGAAAATTCCAATCTGGATATTTTCTTTCTTTTGAAAAATAGTCTGATTTGCACAAATTTTCCATTTCCTTGAAACTGGCAATTTCAACTTTTTTATATCCAAATAAACCGCTAACTTTCGCGAGAGTTTTAGGAGAAGTTATCATAAACAGCTCTATTTTTGATTTGCTACGCAAGGCCTTTTCAATAAGCAAGTGAACTACAAACCGGGGCGCTCCCGGACTTCCAGTCATTGCTGATGTATAAAATATCATAGTCGCTTTAATCCCGCCTTTCGACGCCGATCCGCCAATTTTTTTAACGATTCCGTCTTGAACTATCAAATAAACTCGCGCTGAATTATCAGTGAGTATTTTATTATTAAGGTTCGGCAGATATTTAATGTCTATATGATTTTTGTGATTCTCTTTCGGCACAAAATCACCAACCTTAATTGCTGTTTTTACATCTTTGATGTTCATAAAATTTTGTTATCAAGCGAAGCGAGGGGAAAACAAAAATATTTTTATCAATTTTTCCGCTTGTTTTTTGTTTTTTACCCAAACAATCTTTTTATCTTTTTTAAACCAGGTCATTTGGCGTTTAGTAAATTGAACAGTGTGGAGAATGATTAGCTCTTGAAATTCCTTTTTGCTAATTTTCTTTTCAAAATAATCCTGCGCTTCCTGATAACCAATTGTCTTCATTGCCGAAATCGCGACGCCATATTTTTTAATTAAATTTTCTGCTTCCTTTTCCAATCCCATTTGCATCATTTTGGCGGTTCTTTTTCTGATTCTTTTTTCTAATTCTTGCTTTGGCAAACTTAATCCAATTTGCAAAACATTAAAAAGCGATTTTCCTTTTTCCAACTGTTGCGAAAAAGGATTTCCTGTTATTTTGCAAACCTCAATTGCCCGGACTAATCGTCTTTTATTTTTTTTATCAATAAACTTCGCGCCATTAAAATCTAATTTTTGATAAATTTCAAAAAGTTCTTTTAATGATTTTCTTTCTAATTTCTCTCGCAATTTTAATTGAGGCGCAACAATTGGAAAATTAATATTATCAACTACTGCCTGAATATAAAGCCCTGTCCCTCCAACCAAAAAAGGAAGTTTCCCTCGCTTTTGAATATCTTTAATTGTTTTGACTGCTAATTTTTTATAAATCGCAACATTAAATTCTTGATTTGGCTCAATGATATTGAATAAATGGTGAGGAATTTTGTCTATGATGAGGGGTTTTCGGATTTCTTTGATTTTAAACTTTCCGTCATTGTTTCCGCCTGCAACGCGTTTGGCCTGCCCGAAGTTGCCACATCGTTGTAATTGGGCCCGCCCGCAACGCTTCGCAAGCGAGCTTGCTCGCGTAGCGATGCTGGCGGGCGAAGCCGTGCCAACAATCATTTCTTTGTAGACCTGTCTTGCGTCAGCGCAAACAATTTCGCCATTAAATTCTTTGGCTAATTTTATTGCCAAGTCAGTTTTACCCGACCCCGTCGGACCAAGAATGACAACGAGATTAGCTTGTAGCTTGTAGCTTGTAGCTGGTAGCTTCTTACGGCTTATGGGTTGTAGTAGTAGATTACGAGTTACGAATTTTGCATTCAATATTTTTTTATTTGAAAATTGATTCATTGGGATTTCATTGAAAATTGAAAATTGAAAATTATTTTTTATCTTTTATTTTTCCAAATCCTAAATATTTTTGTAAAATTTTAGGAATCAAAATGCTACCGTCTTTTTGCTGATAGTTTTCAATAATAGCGATTAAAATTCTGCCAATAGCAAATGCGGTGCCATTAAGAGTGTGAACAAAATTTAATTTGTCAGCAAGTTTATTGCGATAGCGAATATTAAGACGCCTTGCTTGAAAATCAGTGCAATTGGAGCAAGAATGGGTCTCGCGATAGCAATTTTCGCTCGGAAGCCATGCCTCAATATCATATTTTGCAGCTGCTGGCATGCCTAAATCGCCAGTACACATTTGAACAACTTGATAAGGAATTTTTAATAATTGCATTAATTTTTCTTCTATCGCTAAAATGAATTGGTGTTCCTCTGTTGATTTTTCCGTCTGACAAAAACTAAACATTTCTAATTTATCAAAATGATGAACTCGCAAAATTCCCTTAGTGTCTTTGCCATAAGACCCGGCTTCCCGCCGAAAACAAGTTGAAAAGCCAATATAACGACAAGGCAAATCTTTTTCTTGTAAAATTTCATCCATATACATTGGCCCGATTGATTGCTCCGAAGTGCCGACAAAATATAATTTATCTTTTTCAAAATGATAGGTTTCCTGCTCGCCAGCGTTCGCCAAATGGCCCATTCCCTCCATTGCTTTTTCAGAAATCATTACGGGCGGAATAACCGGGATAAAAGGATTAGCGCTCACATTTAATTTTTTTTCCTGAATAATTTTTTTAAATTCTTTTGAATTAGTTAAAAAATAAAAAACAAAATTGATTAAAGCAAATTCAAGCAAGGCCGCTTCATTTTTTAAATAACCAAATCGCGAGCCAGAAACTTTTGCCGCTCTTTTTACATCAATCAAATCTAATTTTTCCGCAATTTCTAAATAATTTTTTGGTTGAAAAATAAATTTTGTCGGCTCTCCCCATTTCCTCAAAATAACATTTTCTTTTTCGTTTTTTCCAGCTGGCACATCGTCAAAAGGCAGATTAGGAATTTGAAGCATGAGATTATTAAATTCCTCGTCTATTTCTTTTATTTCTCTATTTAGTTTATCGTTATCGCTATCCTTTTCCCGCATTTTTTGAATGATTTTATTTTTTTCTTCAAGATTTTCAGTTTTTTGAATTTCCTTGCTCGCCTGATTTTTCTGAGCCCGCATGTCCTCTATTGCTTGAATAATTTCCCGCCTTTTTTTGTCAATATCCAAAAGCGTGTCAATTTCAACCTTGGCCTGCTTTGCCTGACAACCTTTTTTAACTTTGTCTATATTTTCTCTAATAAATTTAATGTCTAACATAATTGCTTTGTTTAAAAATATCTCAAATCGCAAAATGTATTTTAATTTTTAATTGTAACAAATTTTTTTGCTATTTTTTGTTTGTTATTGCTAAAATTGTTTTGACTACTGAATCAGGATTCACAGACAAAGATTCAATTCCGCAACCTGTCAAAAACTTAGCCATTTCAGGCGTAGAGGCCGCTTCTCCGCAAATTCCACAATATTTTTTCTTTTCTTGACATTTTTTAATGATTTCGGCAATTAATTTTTTTTTTTAAAATTCTCAATATCTTGAGACAATAAAAGTCTTGAAAAATTAGCGTATTTCTGTATGCCAAAAGATGGATTATGAGAAAATCCTACATATTCTAATTTTTTATCTTTAAATTTAATATATTTTATGGCGGGGATTAAATCGGTGTCAGAGCTTACTAAAATTGCAGTATCAAAAAAATTGTCAACCGCTCCGACAACTAAATCTACCCCTATTTTAACATCTGTGCCCTTTTCCCTTATTTTGCCGCCATCGTATATAATACGACCTCTTTTTATGATAAACTCGTCGTTTTCTAAATTAGATAAAAATTTTTGTTGTCCCTTAATGAGTTGTTTGCTTTTTTCGGATCCATCAACATTTCTAAAAATACCAGTGTAATACCTTTTTGAAACACACACTCTTTCGCCAACCAAAAAATCAACAAATTTCTTAAAATCAAATTTTACTCCTTTTAGAAAACTAATTTCTTTATCTTTTAAATAGTTGTAAAAATTGCTCCCATCTATGTAGACAGCAACTTTTTCCTTTATTTTTTCCGAATTCATATTATGTAAGTATATCAGTATTTATAATAAAAAACTACCCTTGCCCGAAGACAGAGGTAGTGATCATATTGCGTTTATTATAATACCTTTATGTATTATTTGTCAATAATTGATGTGGATAACTTTATTTCTGTCATAGAATTTTTACTTTTTAAGTAGTTTCTCTTTTTCGTAAATTTTCAAAGCCATTTTGATTGTCGTGTCAGGATTTAAAGAAATACTTTCAATGCCCTGTTCTACTAAAAATTCGGCGAATTCCGGAAAAGTTGAAGCCGCTTCTCCGCAAATTCCGCAATATTTTTTCTTTTCGCGGCAGGTTTTTATTATTTTTTTAATCATTTCTTTTACTGCCTTATTTCTTTCGTCGCCAATAGAAGCAATTTTAGCGTTATCCCTGTCCACTCCCAAAACTAATTGCGTTAAATCATTTGAACCAATGCTCATTCCGTCAAAAATTTCCAAAAATTCTTCAACCAAAATAACATTTGAAGGAATTTCAGCCATTACATAAATTTTTAAATCTTTTCCTTTTTCCAAACCAAATTTTTTCATTAAATCAATCACAGCTCTCCCCTCTTCCGGCGTCCGACAAAACGGAATCATCAAAGAAATATTTTTCAAACCAAAAACTTCGCGGCAACGCTTTATTGCTTCGCATTCCATTTTAAATGCTGGCTGGAATTCTTTATCTAAATACCTGCAAGCTCCGCGAAATCCCAACATAGGATTTTCCTCTTTTCCTTCAAATAATTCGCCACCAATTAAATTTTTATATTCATTTGTTTTAAAATCAGAAAATCTTACAATAACTTCTTTTGGCCAAAAAGCCGCGGCAATTTGACCAATCCCCTCTGCTAACTCTTTGACAAAATATTCTCTCTTGTCCTTATGTTCTATCGTGATTTCCTCAATTTGTTTAATAATTTTTGCTTGCCCGCCGTAGACTTGGCGAAGGTGGGAGATTTGCTTGCCCGCCATAGCTTTAGCGAAGGCGGGAGTTTTGAGTTTTTTATAGTGAATCAAAGCAAGAGGATGTACCTTAATTTTTTCCGCGATAATAAATTCTTCCCTTGCTAAACCAACGCCATCAACAGGCAAAAATGACGCTTTAAAAGCAATTTCCGGAGTTCCGATATTAACCATTATTTTTGTTTTTGGTCTATACGACCCGTTGGGTCGTCGACCCAAATATAGCAATTTTTTAAAATCGTATTTTTTAATTTTAAAAAGAATTTTGCCTTCAAAAATTTTGCCTTCCGCGCCTGAAGCGCAATCCGCTGTGATTTCTTCACCTGTTTTTAAAATTTCCGTTCCCTTCAAAGTGCCGACAATACAAGGGATCCCTAATTCACGGCTAACAATCGCCGCATGACAAACTCTTGAACCTTCATCCGTAATAACAGCGGAGGCCATTCTTATCGCGGGCAACCAATCAGGATCAGTCATTCGCGTCACTAAAATTTCTCCTTTTTGAAATTCCCCAATTTTTGAAATATTTGAGATCACTCTCACTCTTCCTTGTCCGATTTTATTGCCAACAGCAATGCCAGATAAGATTGGCTTTTTACCAATTTTAATTTCATATTCCTCGTAGGTTTGCGCTTTTTGAGCCGCAAAAATTGTTTCCGGCCTTGCCTGAACAATAAATAAATCCCCTGTTTTTCCGTCTTTTGCCCATTCAATATCTTGATGGCGTCCATAATGCTTTTCAATTTCGCAAGCCCATTTAGCAAGACATAAAATTTCGCTGTCAGACAAAGAAAATTTTACTTGCTCTTTTTGAGGGACCGGGACTTCTATAATCCCCTGATTTTTATTGCTTGCGCTGTTAGATAATTTCGCGTTTGGCGAAATCCCCGGTTTACGGGATTTAATAGGGTAAATATATTTTTTGGTCTTTCTTCCCAAATTTTTTAAAATAATTGATTTGTATCCTTGTTTTAGAGTCGGCTTGAAAACATAAAACTCATCAGCCGTAATCTTTCCTTTAACAATCATTTCGCCTATCCCATAAATTGAATTGATTAAAACAACATTTGGGAAACCTGTTTCCGTGTCTAATGTGAACATCACGCCTGACGAAGCAAGGTCTGAACGAACCATTTTTTGAACTCCTACTGAAAGAGCGATTTTTAAATGATTAAATCCTTTTTCTTCCCGATAAATAATTGCCCGGTCATTAAACAAAGAAGCAATACATTTTTTAATCGCGTTTAATAAATTTTCTTTGTCAGAAACATTCAAAAATGTTTCATGCTGTCCGGCAAAAGAAGCGCTTGGCAAATCTTCGGCCGTAGCTGAAGAGCGAACCGCAACATTACAATTTTTTTCTTTGTATTTTTGTGAAAGTTTTTGATAATTTTCTAAAATCTCTTTTTCTAAGTCCGCGGGAAATTTTCCTTTTAAAATCAATTCGCGAGCTTTCCTACCGGTTTCTCGCAAGCTTTTCATATTTTCCGGATTAAATTTTTCAAAAATTTCTTTCAACTTTTTATCAATTTTATTTTCTCTCAAAAAATGCCAGTAAGCGTTTGCGGTCAAGGCAAAACCGTCGGGAATGTTGATAGCTGGTAGCTTGTAGCTTGTAGCTTGTAGTTTTTTAGTTTGTAGCTTGTTAAACATTTCGCCAAGAGAAGCATTTTTTCCGCCAACCAAAGCAACATCTTTTTTAGAGATTTCCAAAAACCAAAGAATATATTTTTGTTTTTTACTCTTGACAGTCATTTTTGATTTGCTATTATAACAATGCGGTTTCTTTCGAGAAGCCGTCATCAACTGCCCATTGAAAAAGATGGGCCTTTTTGTTTATTAATTCGTTCAATAAATGAACGAATTTTCTTTAAATCAATATATTTATTGCAACTTTTAATAAGTTCTTTGGATATATGATATTTGCTTGAAATGACAATTACTCTTTTCCCTTTTTGGCGTAGTGATTGAACTAAATAATCAAAATCGCTATCTCCCGAAAACAAAATAAGTGTATCATAATTGTCTCTTATTTCATAAGCATCTAAGGCAATCTCAACATCAAAATTGGCTTTTCTTGAATCTCCTTTTATCTTATCAGTTTCAGCAATAATTTTTAATGGTTTTGTAATAAGTTTAAAACCAATATTTTTTAAAACTGTTAAAGAAATTGTCTTGACGTAGATCTTTAAAGCTGGGGCAGTAATGACGAATACCAATCAAATTAGTATTTTCTTTAAAATATTTGTATAATTTCCGATAATCTATCCACCAATTTAAAGATTTCACCGAATTTTCAAGATTAGCCGCATCAATAAAAATATAAACCCTGCCTTTAATAAATTTAGAAATCATATTTTAATTTTTACGAAAACCATTCTTGTGATTTTTATTCTCTAAAACGCAAGTAATCTTTTACTCCCTTAAGCCAACCGCCGGCGAAATAACACTCTGGTTTGAAATTTTTAATTGAAACCCATTTATATTCTGTGTGGCTTAAGGAAAGTTGAATTTTGCCACTTAAAAAAGTTGCTTGATAGCCGATGGCAAAAATTCTAACCCTTGAACGACCTAAAATATTTGGTTCTTTTCGTTCGTGACGCATAAAAATTATTGGCTTCCCAAGTTTATAGCGGATTGAAGATCAAAGCTCTTCTTTAATTTTTCGTCTAATTACTTTTTCTAAGGGAGCAGAAAATTCGGATTGCAACAATCTTCCTCCCGGAAT
>JAHJSK010000014.1 GCA_018830365.1 Patescibacteria group bacterium
AATTTGGAACACAGAATTGAAGAAAAAACCAGAGAGTTCCAGGCGCGGACAGATGAATTAGAAAAATTTCATTGTTTAAGCGTGAACAGAGAATTAAAAATGATAGAATTGAAAAGAGAAATTGAAAAACTAAAAGCAAAACAAAAGGCATCATCCTAATTTTTGTCCCTTCGGGACATCACCCGCAGGGAGGCAAATCCCAATTGCAACCCTACGGGGAGTCTCGCCCTTCGGGCGATCCAGTAATAATTTAATTTGAAATTTTTGTCGCTGAATTCCTAATTCATTATTCCTAATTCTTAATTCATTTTTTTTCGCTTCGCCCGATAATGGAAAAATAAAATATGGAAAATATTATGGATAAAAATATCAAATTAAAAATTATAGAAGAAATAGAAAAATCAAAAAAAGAGCAGATTGAATTTTTGCAAAAATTAGTTCAGACATCTTCGGTTAATCCTAATATGAGCGACCCAACAAAATCAAGTCCGTATGACCCGATTGAATTGGAAGTCGCGGAATTAATTTTTAACAAACTTAAAGAAATCGGTTTGTCGCCAAAATACGAAGGCATTTCTTCTTCAAGACCTAATGTGGTTTGCGAGTTTGGGAAAAAAGAAAAAGAAAAGAAAACGCTCATTTTTAATGGTCATATGGATACCGTGCCGCCAGTCCGGGAGTGGGATTTTGGTCCATTTTTTGGCGCTATTCAAAATGGGAAACTTTACGGGTCTGGCGTTTTAGATATGAAATCCGCGCTTTGCTGTTATATTTTTATGGCAAAGACGCTTTTGAAATTTGAAAAAGAATTAAATGGAAAAATTTGTCTGCAATTCGTGATTGATGAAGAGCCAATGGCTGCCTCTCATTTTGGAACACGCTATCTTTTGGAAAAAGGTTATGTTGGCGATGCGGCAATAATCGGCGAGCCAGGAACATACAAAATTACTATCGGCAACAGAGGCGGACACAGGTTTAAAATAGAAGTTTTCGGCGAATCTGTTCACACTGGCTCAAGAGAATGGGAGCAAAAAAAAGAGGGTTTAAACGCTGTATTAGAAATGGACAAGGTGATTAATGCTTTGCAGAATTTAAAATTTCCAGCAAAAGAATATCCTGTTTTTCCGGGAAGAAAAAACGTTCTAACATTTCCAACAATAATCAATGGCGGGAAAGCGATAAATATAGTTCCTGATTCTTGTATTGCTTTTGGCGATACAAGAATTTTACCAGGAATTACAAAGGAATTTATGGAAAAAGAAATTAGAAAAAGAATTGATAAATTGGGAGTAAAATATAAATTAACTCCAATTGTTTATGTGCCAGCAGTTTTTATTAAACCAACAGAATCAATTGTTGAAATTCTTAAAAATAATACCAAGCAAATATTAAAAAGAGAACCAATTACAGAAGGATCTGGTCCTTGGAGCGATATGTGGATGTTTATTGATAAAGGAATTCCGGCAATAAATTTTGGCTGTGATGGCAAGGGAATGCATAGTAAAAATGAATATGTGGAAATTCAAAGCGTGATTGACGCGACAAAAATTTACGCTTTAACCGCTCTTGATTTTTTGAAATAAGAGTATTAATTTTCAAGATAAGCATAGAGACACTACTTCCTCCACTTTGCTCCGCTAAACAGGGCTTAGCGGGGCAAAGCTTGATTATGGAACACGATGCCTTCTTTATTTCACTTAACTTTGACGTGACCCCTTTTTTAATTTCAATTCCATCCTTAATGTTTGTGATAAATATTTATTTTTAGAATATTTTTTAATTCTTACTTTTTGAAACCCGCAGTTTTCATACGCTTTAATTGCTCTTGTATTTTTGGGTCTAACTTCTAAATAAATTTTTAAGATATCAAAACATTTTGCTTTGTTAATGAGTAAATTGATAGCCTTCGTGCCATACCCTTTGTTCCAATATTTTTTTTCGCCAATAATAATTTGCGTTTCATACCAACCTCTTTTTCTTTTAGCCAATGAAATATGTCCGATTGTTTTTTTGCCAATTGTAATTATAAAATGGTAATCTGATTTGCTCTCGCGCATTATTAGAAAATACCTTTCCATTTTTTTGTCGGAGATTGGTTTTAAAATTCCGCTCGTGAGTTTTAATAAATCCTTATCTCTCCACCATTTAGCAAAGTATTTTTTATCGGTAATTTTAAGTTTTCTCAAGAATAGTTTTTGCATAAATTTTATATTATATTATCTTTTCATAAAAACGATTATATAATAGACTTGTTGCTTATTAGATTTTTATGGAAATTAATCCAAAAAAACACTGATTTTAAGCCATAAATTTTTTCGTAAAATGGCTAAAATCTTATTAGGCAACAAGTCTAATAGATAAAACATCTAAGATATTTTTTATTTGGTTTGTATTGTTTTATCGTATCACTGCATTTTTTTATAAAGATCGGGAAATTCTCTTTTGAAATGCAACTTTATAAAATGTAAAATAAAGTTGACATGAAAAAAATCCATTTGTCAACCTCAGTCTTGTATGAGACTGGATATTGATAAATTTTTCCGATAAAGTACACTTTAAACAATCGCAAAGTATTTATTTCAAAAACAAGTCGGGTTATTTAAGTTCACCCTGTTAAATAGTTGTTTCACAAATTTAACAGGGTAAATTAATCGTCCCATTACCGCGTCCCCGCTTCGCCCGCGACCCGCTTCGCCGTAGCTTCAGCGAGGCGAGAGCGAGGCGAGTCGCCAGCGCAATTTTTTTTGAAGAGAAAAATTGCATATCTGGTTTCGCTTGATTATTAATTTCGCTTGAAAATAAAAATTTGAAAGTAAATTAAAATTAAAAGAGAGAAAAATTAAAGGTCGAAAATTGAAAAAAATTAATTAACAAAAAAATTAATTAAACAAATTTATGATTAAAGCAGGAACAGGAAAAAGTAATAACCTTGATTCGTTTAGCGCGGGAAAAGAGGCTTGCGCCGCGGCTTTAAACGAGACCGAGGGAAAAGCAAATTTAATTTTTGTTTTTTCCAGCGTGGTCTATGACCAGGAAAAACTTTTGCAAGGAATAAGATTTATTTCAAAAGACATTCCCTTGGTTGGATGCAGTACTTCGGGAGAAATTACCAATCAGGGACCAGCGACAAAACATGTTGTTGCTATGGCTCTTTACAGCGACAAAATTGATTTTACTATTGGGATAGGAACAAACACGGACAAAGATTCTTTTGAAGCAGGTAAAAAAGCTGCTGAAAAAATAAAAAAGGGAGCCAAAGTTTTGCCATCTTTATTAATGACTTTTTTAGATGGCTTAGCTGAAAACGGCGCCGCAGCGGTTCGGGGAATTCAAAAAACCCTTGGAAAAAATTTTCCAATTATAGGCGGTTCAGCTGGCGATGATTTCCTTTTTAAGGAGACATATCAATATTGCAATGAGCAAATTTTGACCAAGTCAATAATAGGAGTAGGGCTTACAGGCGATTTTTCTTTTGGAATAGGGGTTCGGCATGGCTGGGAGCCAATTGGATTGCCAATGAAAGCGACTAAGTCAGAAGGCGGGAAATTGATTGAAATTGATAATCGGCCAGCTCTTTGCATTTACGAAGATTATTTCGGCAAAAAAGCGGAAGAATTAATCAAAGAGCCGATTGCGAGAATGGCTTATACTTATCCTTTAGGAATGAGCGTTAAGGGAAGCTCGGAATTTTTACTTCGCGATGTGGTTATTGCCAATGAGAAAAAAGAAATTACTTGCGCAGCTGAAATTCCAGAAGGTTCAGAAATACGGCTGATGTTGGGAGATCCGGATAAAGCAATTGCCGCGGCAAAGGAAGCGGCAAAAATGGCTCTTTCTCAAATCAATGGCAAACCAAAAGCAGTTTTTGTTTTTAATTGCATGGCGCGCCACAAGCTTTTGGGTTCAAGAGTCGGAGAGGAAATAGAAGCTATCCAAGATATTTTAGGAAAAGATACGCCCTTGATTGGATTTTACACTTATGGAGAGCAAGCGCCATTGGAGGGAAAAATTGGGAAAGAGTGTCAATCAGTGTTTCATAATGAAACCATAGCTTTGCTGGTATTGGGGGAATAGAAGGCATTAATTCTATGTTATCTACATTTGCTTGTCTATCGCAGTTAGGCAAAGTTACCGCTTATAAAATTCCAATTTTCAAGCACCAATTGCAACCCTACGGGGAGTCCCGCTATGGCGAGACAGCAATGAAATTCCAATTTACCCGCCAAAATTTTTCACCCTCCAAAAATTTTAAAAAAAATCAGCTGGGTAAAAAAATTTAGGCGGGTAAATTAATTTTCAAACAATAAAAAGATATCGTAGCGAGCAGAAGTTTGAAAATTATGATTTGAAAATTCATTGCTGTCGCTTTTAGCGACTCCCCGTAGGGTTGCAATTGAAAATTGGGATTTGAAAATTATTTGTTTCCTTGTAATTGCTTCTTTGTATTTTCTATTGTTATGGATAAATTTTTAAAAAAAGAAAAAGAACTTCAAGAATTGGATAGAATTGCCAAAATGTTAATAAGAAGAGATTTGGCTTTGTCTGAGCTTAAAGAAAAAAGAGAAAAAGAACTTCAAGAAATAAAAGAAAAAACCATAAGCTTGGAAAAAACAAGGATTGCATTAATGAATATCTTGGAAGATGTTGAAAGCGCTCGAAATGTCGCTGAAGTAGAAAAAAATAAAACTTCTGCTATTATTGAAAATTTTCCCGAAGGTCTTTTATTTTTTGATAAAGAAAATAAAATTTCTTCAATAAACCCCAATATCCCAGTGCTTTTTGGTTTTGACACTAAAGAAACCATATTAACAGGGAAGAGCATTGAGGACTTAGAAAAAATTCCTTGCTTAATTCCTTTGCTTAAAATTTTAGGAAAAGAAGTAAAAATACTTTATCGTGAAATTTTGCCATTAAACACAAATTTAATTTT
The DNA here is from genome assembly GCA_018830365.1 of Patescibacteria group bacterium. GTDB lineage: Bacteria > Patescibacteriota > Minisyncoccia > Minisyncoccales > CG1-02-41-26 > PFMI01. The sequence goes on from JAHJSK010000014.1 coordinate 4,931, forward strand.
GGAGGTCTCTGTTATTCCCATAAAAGGGGAAAAAGAAAATATCGGGAAATTAGTTATTTTAAGAGATGTTACGAGAGAAAAAACTGTTGAGCGGCTAAAAACAGAATTTGTTTCCATTGCCGCTCATCAGTTGAGAACTCCGCTTTCCGCCATAAAGTGGACATTAAAAATGATTTTAGACGAGGATGTGGGAAAAATTGTTGGAGAGCAAAAAGAACTTTTGGAAAAAACATATCAGAGCAATGAAAGAATGATAAAATTAATCAATGATCTTTTAAATGTCGCAAGGATTGAAGAGGGAAGATTTCTTTATAAAGTTCAAGAACATGATGTAATTGAAATACTGGAAAAAGTAGTTGTTTTATTTGAACAAATAGCTATAAAAAATAAATTGAAATTTGAATTTCAAAAACCCGAACAAGAATTGCCGAAAATAAAATTGGATGCTGAAAAAATTTCTTTGGCTTTTCATAATTTAATAGATAACGCTGTTCTTTATACAAATCCAGGTGGAACAGTTAAGGTTTCTGTTGAAAATTTAAAAGAGCAAAAACAAATTTTAATTTCCATTAAAGATACTGGGATTGGTATTCCCAATGACCAGCAAAATAAAGTTTTTAAAAAGTTTTTTAGAGGGGAAAACGCTGTGAGGGAAGAAACTGATGGCACTGGCTTAGGTCTTTTTATCGCTAAAAATATAATTGAAGCCAATAACGGCAAAATTTGGTTTGAATCATCGAAAAACAAAGGGACTACTTTTTATTGCGCTTTTCCATATTAGCTTGCCGCACCAATGTATTGGCGTGAAGGCAATTATAGTTATAATGGTTCTTGTTTTTTTTGATTTGAATAGTAGAATAGAGGCATAGTGGGTAGTGGGTAGTGGGTAGTGGGTAGTGAGTAGCGAGAGCAATTAGAAATTTAAAAATAAACCCCGGATATTTGGTGGGGTATTAAACCCCTCACCTTTTTTCTTAAGAAAAAAGGTGAGGGGTAAAGGTCAAAAAAATAAATATATCTTTGAATTATGAAAATCACATTCCGCGTCTTTCCGCAAAATCTCCGAGCATTATACAGATAATTGCGTGGAATAATGTAGATTGTGAAAATTTCGTAACTTAATAATATACATGGCTAAAAAAATTTTAATTATTGAAGACGAGGAATTATTATATAACATTTTGAAGAAAAAATTAGAATTAGAGGGATATGAAGTTTCTATTGCCGAAAATGGAGTGGAGGGGCTTGAAAAAGTAAAAAAAATAAATCCTGATTTGATATTGCTTGATATTGTTATGCCGGAAAAGGGAGGGTTTGAGGTAATGGAGGAACTGCAAAAAGAAGACGATTTTAAAGATATTCCAATAATTATTATTTCTAATTCTGGCCAACCAGTTGAGTTGGATAGAGCTAAAGAATTAGGAGTAAGGGATTGGTTGATAAAAACCGAATTTGATCCCGAAGAAGTCATTGAAAAAGTTAAAAAGCAGATTGGTTAAAATGGTCGCAATAATCTGCGAGTGTAAACAATGCAGGAATAATGGCCTGCATATTAATCGTAAATTTTTATGTCAAAAATACTAATCATTGAAGACGATAAATTTTTAAGAGAACTTATTGTCAGAAAACTCATTCAGGAAAATTTTGAAATATCAGAAGCTATGGATGGAGAAGAGGGTTTGAAAAAAATGAAGGAAGTAAAGCCGGACCTGGTTTTGTTAGATTTAATTTTGCCAAGCATAGATGGGTTTGAGGTTTTAAGCAAAATGAAGGAAGATATAAATTTGGCGCAGGTACCGGTATTTATTCTTTCTAATTTAGGGCAAAGAGAAGATATAGAAAAAGGATTAAAGTTGGGAGCGGTTGATTATTTGGTCAAGGCTCATTTTACTCCGAACGAAATCATTGAGAAAATAAGGGGAACATTGAGATAAATGCCTGCGACCTTAAGTTTTGCTGGATCGCCTAAGGGGCGAGAATCCCTGCAAGGTTGATTTTGAGTTTTGGTGTTTAACCATTGCTTTTTTATTTTCAAACGAAGCGAGGGAAAACAAAAATTCACCCTGTTAAATAGTTGTTTTACAAATTTAACAGGGCAAGATTTTTGTTTTCCCGACCCGCTTCGCCGTAGCTCCAGCGAGGCGAGGCGAGTGCAGAAAATACACCCCAGACACTTGAAGGGGGTTTATCCCTCACCTTTTTTCCTTCGGGAAAAAGGTGAGGGATTTAATACCTCACCCAAATGTCTGGGGTTTATTGTTAAAAATTTTTTAAAAAATGATTATTTTTATTTATGGTCCCGATACTTATCGCTCTCGTCAAAAATTGAATGAAATTGTTGAGCGTTATACAAAAATTCATCAACATGGATTGAATTTCAAAAAATTTGATTTTAAGGAAACAAACTTTGAAGATTTTAAAAATGAAATTCAGCAGTCGTCAATATTCAATGGGAAAAAATTAGCGATTTTAACTAATACTTTTTTAAATTCTGAATTTAAAGAAAAATTTAAAAAGGATATTCAATTTTTTAAAAACGCGGAAGACATAATTCTTTTTTACGAGGATGAAAAAATATTAGAGAGCGATAAATTCGCTCTTTTTCTGAAAAAACAAAGCGAATGGGAAAAATTTGATTTACTAAAAACACAAAAATTAAATGACTGGGTTAAAGAAGAATTCAAAAAACGCAAAATGGAAATTGAAGAACTTGCTTTGAGCCATTTAATTGATTTTACGGGCAATGATACTTGGCGACTCTCTAATGAAATAGAAAAACTTTGTCTTTACAATGTTGGAAAGAATGAAATTTCAGCAGAAGATGTAAAAGTTTTAGTAAAACCCAAAATAGAAACCGATATTTTTAAGACCATTGAGACATTGGCAAAAAAAGAAAAAAGTAAAACCCTTGAATTGATTCAAAAACATTTGGAAAAAGGCGATAGTGTTTTTTATCTTTTATCAATGATAAATTTTCAATTACGAAATTTATTAATGATTAAAAGTTATGGTTTGCCCTCTAATTCGTTTGATATTGCGCAATCCGCTGGAATACATCCTTTTGTGATAAAAAAAACAATAAATTTAGCGGAAAAATTTTCTTTGGAAGAATTAAAAAAGGCCTATCAAAAAATATTTGAAATAGACCTTAATATAAAAAGCGGAAAGATTGAACCTGAGGCAGGATTAAAAGCGCTAATTGTTGATCTTTGATTTGCTGATCTCTGATTTGTTGATAGAGAGTATTAACTCTATATTTTCTGCACTTGCCTCGCCTCGCTGGGACTACGGCGAAGCGGGCTCGCCTCGCCGAAGCTTTGGCGTAGCGCTGGTCGGGAAAACAAAAATCTTGCCCTGTTAAATTTGTAAAACAACTATTTAACAGGGTGAATTTTTGTTTTTACTCGCTTCGTTTGAAAATAAACTTTGTTATGCGCGATTTTTTCCTGCTTGCGGCATTTTTTTTGATAGTTCCTTTTTTAGCTGTTTTGTCTAAGCTTTTATAAACAGAAGGCAGGATTTTTTTTGCTTCCTCGTATTTTTTTTCTGAAACCAAATTTTTCACCTCTTTAAGGAGGTTTTTTATTTTCTTTTTTTTCTGAACATTGCTTTTCCTTCTTTTTATATTTTGGCGCAAAGCCTTTTTTGCAGATTTAGTAATAGGCATATTTGTTATATTTTTATTATTTTAAATTCTATCATTATGTTTTAATTTAAGCAAGCGTAATTTTAAAAGATAAAATTTTTTCAAAAAAATACCTCTAGCCGAAAAAAAAATTATTTTTTTGACTTCATTGTTGGAAATAAAATTATTTCTTTCAAATTATGAGAGTCGGTAAGTAAAGCAACAAGTCGGTCAATCCCCATTCCAAATCCAGCCGCAGGCGGCATACCATACTCTAATGTTTCCAAAAAATCCTTATCGCTTCTTATCGCTTCTTTAAATCCTTTTTTAAACAATTTTTCTTGTTCCTTAAATCTTTCGCTTTGTTCAACAGGATCATTCAACTCAGAAAAACTATTGATTAATTCTATGCCGCTAACAACCAATTGAAAATTAGCTAATTTTGAAGAATTTTTTTCAAATCTTTTAGCTAATGGCTGAAATCCCAAAGGATGATGTAAGATAAAACACGGCTGAATAATTTTTGGTCTGCAATATTTTTTGTAAATTTCATCGGCAATTTCTGCTTTGGGCGTATCTTGCTCCACCGCGATTCCCAGTTCTTTGGCTTTTTTACACAAGCCAGCTTGGTTAATTTCTTCTAAATCAATTTTAGTGTATTTTTTAAATAATTGAGAAAATTCTATTCTTAGCCAAGGGGTTTTAAAATTAATATTTTCCTTTTCGTATTGCAGAGTTAATTTGCCCAAAAATTTTTCCACCAAACCAATAATCATTTTTTCCGTTAGCTTCATCATTTCCTTGCAGTCAGCATAAGCCCAATAAAATTCCAAAATAGTAAAATCCGGATTATGCG
>JAHJSK010000087.1 GCA_018830365.1 Patescibacteria group bacterium
TAGGAGTAAATAGAATTAATTAGGTGATGACATTTTCGACCTTTCTTCTATTTTACTCCTGTTTATTCTTGAAAATTTCACTTACTTTTTATATGATTTAACCAATACCTTATTCACTTACATTTTAGATGATTTAATACGTTGCATTGCATTAAGGAGGGTTTTGCGGTAAAATTAGACAATTGTAAATTTTAAAATTATGATTTGTCCTATTTGTAAAATCCATTTTAAAAAAGAAATATTTTATGGAGCGGAAATTGATTATTGTCCGCAATGTCTTGGACTTTGGTTTGGAAAAGACGAATTGCAGGAAACAAAAGATGAAAAAGACAAGGACTTGAATTGGTTGGACATTGATCTTTGGCAGGATGAAAAAAAGTTCAAAATTTCCAAAACCATAAGAGTTTGCCCTTCTTGTTCTGTGCCTTTATATGAAGTAAGTTATGGCGATTCGGGAATTTTGGTTAATGTTTGCAATTTGTGTCAGGGTATTTGGTTGGACCGCGGAGAGTTTAAAAATATTGTCGCGTATTTAAAAAGAAAAAAGCAATATGAGGTTTTAAATAATTATTTTAAAAACTTGATTGCAGAAGGAATAGAAATTTTTATAGGACCAGAAACATTTCATAATGAACTCAATGATTTTTTGGGCATTTTAAAACTTTTAAAATATAAATTCGCTGTTCAGCATCCAAGCATTAGTAAAATAATTTTAATGTTGCCCAGATAAGCAATTTTTCTCTCCGAGAAAAATTGCACTGGCGACTCGCCTCGCTTCGCGGGCGAAGCGGGGACGCGGCATTGGGATGATCAATTTACCCTGTTAAATAATTCGCCTTTGGCGAATTGCCCTTCAGGGCATTTAACAGGGTGAACTCAAACGTCCACTTGCTTTCAAAAACACTTTCCGATATAATTACAAGATAATTTGGCTTTGCGAGGGAATTTTGACACTAATTATCAAATTTGCTAATCTAAAATTAAAAATATGGAAACAATAACTCTTCTAAAAAAAGAATTAAAAATAGTTGTGAAGGAAAGCGTTAGAGAAGTTCTTGTTCAAGAACTGATGAAATTCCGCGCATTATTGTTGCCTTCGGTGTCTCAAAAAGAACAAAAAGATACTGAAAAGCATTATGGTAAACCTGTTTGCAGAGTAGTTAAAAGTATTGAAAATAAAGTTGACTGGCGTGGCAATGTGTATAAATAAAAATATAACAAAAGGTCGCAAAATTCATTAAGAATATAATAATATTAGCGTCAACAAATATATGCAAAACCTTTATATTATTTTAGCAATAATAGCGGTTGTTATTATTTGGTTTGTGGGAATTTACAATGTTTTGATAGCGAGAAAAAATCAAACTAAGGAGGCGTGGTCAGACATTGATGTCCAATTAAAACGAAGATATGATTTAATTCCTAATTTAGTAGAAACAGTAAAAGGATATGCGAGCCATGAAAAAGAGGTTTTTGAAAAAGTAACTGAAGCGCGGACAAGAGCAATGGGAGCGCAAACAATAAAGGAAAAAGGCGAGGCAGAGAATTTTCTTTCGTCAACTTTAAAATCTCTTTTTGCCGTGTCTGAAAATTATCCTGTTTTGCGAGCTTCGGAAAATTTTTTAGAGCTTCAAAAAGAATTGACTGACACAGAAGATAAAATTCAAGCAGCGAGAAGATTTTATAATGGCAATGTTCGCGACCTTAATATCCAAATCGAATCCTTTCCTTCAAGCATTGTTGCCGGCATTTTTCATTTTAAGCAAGCGGAATTTTTTGAAATAGAAGAAGCCGCGGCAAGAGAACCAGTAAAAGTTGCGTTTTAATTTTCGCATTATTTGAAAATACTTTGTATTATCCACACTTGCCTCGAGCAAAAACAAATACCTTGTCATTAAATGACCAGATATGCCCCTTAGCGGGACACTGGCACAGCGCAACAATGGGATGATTAATTTACCCTGTTAAATAATTCGCCTTTGGCGAATTGCCCTTCAGGGCATTTAACAGGGTGAACTCAAATAGCCCGACTTGCTTTCAAGATAAATCCCTCACCTTTTTCCCTTCGGAAAAAAGGTGAGGGATAAACACTTTCCGATATGACAAAGTATTTGTTTAAGCGCGCGCTAAAATCGCGGCAAAGAATTACTCAATAATCACCCTAAACACTTCTTCGAGAGAGGTGATCCCTTGCGCGGCTTTTACAAATCCATCTTCTATCATTAAACGCATTCCTTCTGTCCGCGCTCTTTCCTGAATTTCATCAGAACTCGCTGATTTTTGGATAAGACATTTTATCGTCTCAGACATTACTATGGTTTCAAAAATTCCAATTCTTCCCTTGTATCCTTCAGGCGTTTTTTTGCCAAGAAAAGGCCGATAAAAATTAATGCTTTGAAGATTTTGTTCATTTTTTAAAATTTTTTCCTGTATTAATATTTTTTCTATTTCTTTTAAATTGCAATATTTGGAAAGATTTTCTACCTCTTCTTGGCTCAATTTATATGGTTTTTTTTCTTCTGTAAGTTTTCTGACCAATCTTTGAGCCAAAATAAGATTGAGGGTGGAAGAAAGAAGAAATGGCTCCACTTTCATGTCCATCAATCGCGGAATAGCGCCTGCGGCTGAATTAGTATGCAAAGTGGAAAGCACAAGGTGTCCAGTAAGAGCGGCATTGATTGCCAAACTAGCTGTTTCTTCGTCCCGAATTTCTCCCACCATTAAAATGTTCGGGTCCTGCCTTAATAAAGACCTAAGCCCGGAAGCAAAAGTGAGTCCGATTTTGGGATTAACTTGCGTCTGGTTGATTCTTGGCATCCGATATTCCACTGGATCTTCAACCGTGGAGATATTAACAGCGGGCTCATTAAGGATTTCCATCATTGAATAAAGAGTGGTAGTTTTTCCGCTTCCAGTTGGTCCGGTAATCAAAATCATTCCAACTGGTTTTTTCAACGCGCGATGAACTCTTTCCAATGTTTCTCCTTGCATACCCAATTCTTCAAGAGTGAAACCCTCGGCTGTTTCCGATAAAAACCGAATAACAATTTTTTCTCCATCAAAAACTGGTAAAATTGAAACGCGGCAGGAATATTTATAATTTTCGGTCTCTATTTTAAAACGGCCGTCTTGCGGCAAGCGATGCTCGTCTATTTTTAAATTGCTTAAGACCTTGATTCTTGCCGCAATCCCCAATTTAGTCGCAATGGGCAAAACCATTGCATCGCGCAAAATTCCATCAATTCTATACCTTACCAAAACCTCTTTTTTCATCGGCTCAATATGAACATCAGAAGCTCTTTGCAAAATTGCGTGTTTTAATAAAGTGTCAATTATTTTTACGATAGAAAATTCCCGCGCTTGTTTTTCCAATTCATTTTTCTTTCCTTCTAATCCTTTTTCTTTGGAAATTATTTTTATTCCATCTGCTGATTTTTTTATAATTTTGCCAAACTCTTTTTGCAAACTTTCTTGATATTGAGAAAGAACATTTTTAATGCTTTTGTCGTTGGTTAAACGAGGCAAGATTCTTAAATCAGCTTTCTTTTTTATAAACTCAATGGTTTGCAAGTCCTCTGGGTCAAGCATTGCCACTTCTAGATTATTTCCTTTTTTTCTGAAACTGACAATGTTATGGGTCTTAGCAATTGGTTCAGGTATAATTTTTAAAATTTCAGGGTCAACGATTTCTTCTTCCAGCGCAACATAAGGAATGCCTAAAATATAGGCCTTGAGTTTTATAAGGTCGTCTTGCTTGATTATCCCTTCATTAACTAAAATTTCTTCAACTCTTTTGTCTTGTTTTTCCGCCCTTTCCAATGCTTCGTTAAACTGAATTTCTTTAATCAAACCAGCATCAAGCATAAATGCCTTTAATTGTTGGGGCTCAACTCTCATAAAAATTTACGATTTACGATTTACGATTTTAAAAAAGCTGAATTTTTAAACAGAGAGAATTTCTTTTATTTTGCTTACTATTTCCTTTAATGAATAATCTGATTTAACCAAATAAGTAGTTGCTCCCATTTCAACAACTCTGCTAACATCTTTAATTCCTTCAAGGTTTGTCAAAACAATTACTGGGATGTCTTTTGTTTCGGGATTTTCTTTCAAATGTTTTAAAACCTCAAATCCATCTATTTTTGGTAAAATAAGGTCAAGCAAAATAAGGTCAGGTTTTTTTGCTTCTGCTAAATCCAAGCCGATTTGACCATTTAAAGCGCTGAGCATTTCATAGCCATTTATTTTTAAAGTGTCGCCAAGAGCTTTTTGAAGAGCTGATTCGTCTTCAATTAAAAGTATTTTTTTCATATAAATTAGTAAATTTTTTCCGCAAGCCCGCTCTTTGATAGGGCAGGAATTGGAAATTAACCCCTCACCTTTTTCCTTTAAGAAAAAAGCAAAGGGTAAATCCCCTCACCTTTTTTCCAGAGGAAAAAAGGTGAGGGGTAAATCGACTTTATTGGGAAGCACTAATCGCTTGGTTTTCAAATTCTTTCTAAAACAAATTGTTTGATTAGATTTGCTTTTTTAAAAGCTTTTTCTGCTTCCTGCCAAGAAAATTCAGGATAATCGCCGGGATAACGAGTTTCAATATAATAGCGGTTCAAAAAAGTTAAATCCTTATGGTGGGTTTTAATTTCTGGTTCAAATTCAAAAATTAAAGTTTCTAATTTTAAAAGATCATGAATTTTGGGGAAAAATTTTTGACGGAAGACCAAGAATCCCTTGAGATACTTTTCTGCCATTTGTTGAGACATAAAACACACGCCGCTCGGAGCGCCATCTCTATGGGTTAAAATTGAATTAGCATTTAATTCATCGTCCATCGCTTTACTAAACCATTCTTGAAAATTTTTTTTGTTATTTTTCATATAAAACTTCGCCTTTTTTAAAAATTTCCCTAATAAAAAAATCTTCTTTTTCTATTCTTTTTTTAACTTGTTGAGGGGTAGATACAATTATGTCTAATGGAAATGGCCGAGGAAAAATGCTTCCATCAATTTTTCGGGAAAATTCTCTGATTGATTCTGATGTCTTTTTTATAATAAATAAATCAACATCTGAATCCTTGTTTGGTTTTCCCCAAACCAAAGAGCCGAAAAGAATAATTTTTTCCGGCTTATATTTTTCCACGATTGCTTTAGTAATTTTTTTTAATTCTTTTTGATAAAGCATACTTTGAATAAAAATTAAAGGGCAATGAATTTTTAAAATTTAAATTTTGTTTTTGGTTTTCACTCATTTTGTTTGGAAATTGGGAGACAAAAATAAAATGTCGTGCCCCTGTTTTCTTTCCCGCCTGCAACGCCTTTGGCGTAGCCGATGCGGGCAGGTTTGTCTGCCATCTTGTCTGATGAAGCTCTGCTTAATGGCGCAGTCGCGGGCGATTTAAACCAAATTTTTCCTTTCATTAATTTTAAAATTTGTTTTGCGACAAAAAGATCTAATCCATTTCCTTGCGTTTGATGTCTTAAAATATTTTTTGCTCGGAAAAATTTTTGGAAAATATTTTTTTGTTCTTCAGCAGGAATACCAACTCCTGTATCTTGAATCTTAAAATAAATTTTCTCGTTTTTTGAATAAATTTTAATTTCCACTTCTCCTTTTACTGAAGAGTATTGAATGGCATTTTCTAAAAGTATTTTAATTATTTCTTTCAGCCAATAACAATCCGCGAAAATTAAAGGCAAATTTTTTTCAGCATTGAATTTTATTTTTATATTTGATGCTTCGGCAAATAATTTAAAATCCAAAATTATTATTTGGGTTATTTCTTTTAAAGAAACATTTTCTTTTTTTAAAGATATTCCTTTGGTTTCTATTTTTGACACCACTAAAAGATTTTTTACCAAATCTATCATTCTCTTGGTATTTTCTTTTAAAATATTCAAATACCCTATTTGTTTTTCAGGGATCTTTGCCAAATCGTCCGACATCATGGTTTCCAAACAAAATTTAAAATTAGTTAAAGGAGTTTTTAGTTGATGGGAAGCAATACTGATAAATTCTGTTTTTATTCTGTTGGCTTGATAAATTTTTTCAAAACTTTCCATAACAATATAATCAATGACAAATAAAATCACCGCTGTTCCTAAAACAATCAAGCTAACAATTTCTGGCTCGTTAATTTTTAAAACACTTATAAAATAAGTAAGCAAAATTACGCAGACAATAATAAAACCCATTAAAACGAACAAAAAAGAAGGGCATTCCCAAATAGGAATTTGATATTTTTTGCACTGCGCAAATGGATTAAATTTTTTAAAAATTTTTTCCAGCATTTTGTTATTATATTCCTTTTTAACCAGATATGCAATTTTTCTCTCCGAAAAAAATTGCGCTGGATGTATAAAAAATATTGTACGGAGAACTGTTCTCCGTCAATCTTCTTTGTCAATTTTTTTGTATTTGACTGCATTTTTTCAAATGCGTGAGTTAATTACAAAATTTATGGTTGACATTTTTTTTACATAGATTATACTAAACATTGTAATATTGCATGTTAGGATCTAACAATTTGTATTGCTTGGTGTCTCTGCTCTTGATAGTGGCCCTGATGTTCTCTCCTATCTTTTTACTAAAAGTAAAAAAAGTGATGGCAGAAGAGGTTTTACTTGGAGTTGAAAATGAAAAAGTTTTAAATTTTTCCATCACTCAAGGCACAACTTTTCTTCCATTAAGCGTTTCTCCTCATTATAATAATCCTAATATCCCACTTGGCGCTCCATCTGGTATTTCAAAAAAAATAGAAGTAATGGTTACTGCTTATTCTTCCACTCCCGAAGAAACAGATGAAACGCCCTTTATTACAGCGGCTGGAACTTGGGTAAAAGATGGAATTGTAGCCAATAATTTGTATTCTTTTGGGACAAAAATAAAACTGCCTGAAATATATGGCGACAAAATTTTCGTAGTTGAAGATAGAATGCACAGCAGAAAAGGTTTTTACCATATTGATATATGGTTTCCCACAAGAGAAAGCGCCTTGGCTTTTGGAACAAAAATAACTGAAATGGAGGTTTTGACTGATTAGTTTAAATTTTGCAAAAATTTTACTGCATTGTTCAAAAAGGCATAACTCATTTTTACATAAAACCTCGCCCACGAAAGGGCGGGGTTTTATATGTAATTATCTATAAATCTTCATGTCGGAAAATACTTTATGAAATGGAAAGAACAATTTTTTTCACTGATTATTTTTTTATTGATTCCGTCTAATTTTTTAGTTTGGCAAGAAATTTTTGATTTTTCCAAAGGACTTATGAATGTTGTTTTTTTTGATGTTGGTCAGGGAGATGCTATTTTTATTGAGACCCCACAAGGACACCAGATTTTAATTGATGGAGGACCCGGCAAGCAAATTTTAGAAAAATTAAATGAAAATATTCCTTTTTGGGATAGAACAATTGATTTAATAATTTTAACTCATCCTGACGCTGATCATCTCGCTGGTCTAAATTATGTTTTGCAGAATTATAAAGTAAAAAATATTTTATGGAACGGAGTAAAAAAAGAAACCCAGACCTTTAAAGATTGGGAAAAAAAATTAGCAAAAGAAAAAAACAAAGACAAGGCAAACATCATAATCGCTCAAAAAGGGCAGAAAATAAAAGCTTCTGACGCTGAATTTTACATTCTCTATCTTTTTGAAAATTTAGAAGGAAAAATTTTCAAAAAAAACACTAACAAGGACTCCATTGTTTCCAAACTTTTTTTTGGTAAAAATACTTTTTTATTTACCGCTGACATTGATCAAAAAACAGAAAAACAATTTTTAGAGGAAAAAATTAATTTAAATGCTCAAGTTTTGAAAGTGGCTCATCACGGAAGTAAAATTTCTTGTTTTGAAGAGTTTTTAAAAGAAGTCAGCCCTGATTTTGCGGTGATATCTTCTGGCAAAAATAATCCTTATCATTTTCCTAATCAGGAAACTTTAGAAAAACTTCAAAATATCGGGGCGAAAATTTTAAGAACTGACCAAAAAGGAGATATTAAAATGGTCTCTGACGGAATCAATCTTAAAATTTTGAACCAAAAATAAAGTTTGCCTTAACCCCATAATGTCCGCGTTTGTTCGGAAAAATAGAATATCCGCAATAGCGAAAAAAATGAATCAAAAATAAACCCCTTCCAAATGTCTAGGGTTTATTTTTGTTTTAACATTCTCATATTCTGCAGAATATGAGAATGTTTTTTTAATAAAAAAAATGTCAAAAAAATGAGAACTGGCCAATTGACGGGATTGATTTTTAATTTTTGATTGTATAATATTGACCATATGACTACGATCACTATTTCCGAAAATCTAATAAAAGAAAAGGATTTAATTCTTATTCCTCGCAAAAAATATGAGGAACTTTTACATATTGCTGACAAAAAGAAACAAACATGCGCGCAATTTGATAAAGATTTAGACGAGGCGATTACGGAATACAGAGCGGGAAAATATTTTGGCCCATTTAATACAATTAAAGATGGCATGAAATTTTTAAAAATGCAGAAAATTCAAAAAATGAAAAAATGAAATATATTTTTCTTGAACGATTTACTAAACAATTAAATTCCTTTTCAACTTTAATTCGGAGTAAGTTTTGGAAACAATTACGATTTCTTCTCCGCGATATTCGTTATCCATCGCTTCGCGTTAAAAAATATGACGAAACATACGGTATTTGGCAGGCGCGAGTAGACCAAAATATCCGGTTTTATTTTTTAATTGAAAATGATACATATATTTTACTTGAAATAAAACATCACCCAAAATAAAATAAGCATTTTTTCATAAATTTAAAAACATTCCAACATTCTCAAGAATGTTGGAATGTTTTTTTGATAAAAAAATAAAAACAAACCAAGTCCCAGCTTCTTTTTTGTATGTGCCCTTTGCAAAATAATCTTTATTTTATCAAGAATTGAGATATAATAAAAATTAAAAATTGCGGGGTGGTGCAATGGTAGCACAGAGGCCTTTGAAGCCTTTAATCTTGGTCCGAGTCCAAGCCCCGCAGCCGCGAAAAGCGACTGCGCCGCCTCGTGGCAAGCCGCATAAAAAAAATTTTAAAAAGTGGTTCGGAGATATAAATTTTTAGAAAAATAATTAACACATTATTTAATGGTATAAAATATGTTTTGGGTAAGTAATAAAAATATCGCTATTATTTTATCGGAAAAGTCCGATGGTAATATGCGTTTTGAAAATAATAATCAAACATTGAACGCAGAAATTAAAGTCAACCGGCAAAAATTTTTTCAAAAAAACAATATTAATCCTTTAAAATTGGTTAATGCTAATTTTGCTCATAATAATCTCATTTCAGTTGTGGTGGAAAAAAATTTAGGCAATGGTTCGCTTAATCCAAAAACAAGAATTGATGGCGTTGATGGGCTGATTACTGGCGTTAAAAATTCTTACCTGATGATAACTGGCGCTGATTGTTTTCCTGTTTTCATTTATGACGAACAAAATCAAATTATTGGAATTGCTCATTGCAGTTGGAAAAGCATTATGAAAAATATTGTTTCCGAAATAATAAATAAATTTAAAAAAAATTTAAATTTTCAACCTTTAAAATTAAAAATTTGGATTGGTCCCGGAATAAAAAATTGTCACTTTGAAATTAAGAAAGATGTAATAAAATTATTCAAAGAAAAATATGAAACAACAATAACAAAAAGAAGCGATAAATATTATATTGATTTACCCGCAATAATTAAATCGCAATTAAAGGAATTTGGTATTAATTCTAAAAATATAGTTGAACACTCTGATTGCACTTTTTGCCAAAAAGAAAAATGGTTCTCTTATCGCAGAGACAAACCAAAATATGTTGAAGCAATGGCGTTTATAATAGGCCTAAAATGAAGAGCGTGAAACTCAGACATTAAGGCGCATGAATTTACTCGCCTTGCTCCGATAAGCTGGGCTTCGTTAAAACTTCGGAGAAATGAATTCTCGCGCTAATGTATTGGTGTGGGGGCGAGTGTTGAAAATACGCCAAAAAATTAAATGCCATATCAAATGTTCCGAGGCTTAATTTAAATTAAAAATATGTTTTTTACAAGCAATGATATAAGAAATAAATACTTGTCTTTTTTTAAAAATAAAAGCCATACTGTCATATCAAGCTCTTCTTTGATCCCGGAAAATGACTCAACACTATTGTTCACTAATTCTGGAATGTTTCCTTTAGTCCCCTATTTATTAGGAGAATCGCATCCATCCGGTCATCGTTTAGTAAATAGCCAAAAATGTTTTCGCGCGGAAGACATTGATGAAGTTGGAGATGGCAGACATAATACTTTTTTTGAAATGCTCGGCAATTGGAGTTTGGGCGATTATTTTAAAAAAGAGCAATTAGAATGGTGGTATAATTTTTTATTTGAAGAATTAAAATTTGCTCCTGAAAAAATTTATTGTTCAGTTTATGCTGGCGA
>JAHJSK010000088.1 GCA_018830365.1 Patescibacteria group bacterium
GAGCATAAACGAAGCTGATTACAAAAAAGCCATTATTCTTTTTTATGAGCAAAATAACATCAGGTTTTTTAAGGAATTATTTATCAATCAATTTAAATTCGCTGTTGAAAATTATTTTTAATAGAAAACAAACTTCGTTTGAAAATAAAAATAATGAGTCCCGAAATGCGAACGCAGAGCGTGAAATGTAAACAATATTTGTTATAATGTTGTTCGTCAGGAGTTTTTTGCATCAAAAAATATGCCAGCAAAAATTTTAGAAAACCCCAAAGCGCAGTCGTTGACTTCTTGCGTCGCAGGCAAAAAAATCGCTATGGTCATTGCTTTTCAGGATTTTCAAGACGAAGAATGCTTTATTCCCAGAAGTATTTTTTTGGAACAAGGAGCTATGGTAAAAATAGTAAGCGATGAAAAAGGAGAAGCGGTCGGGGTTTTTGGCGGAGCAATAAATGTTGATTTGGTTTTTGATGAATTAAATGTCTCTGATTTTGACGCAATAATTTTTGTGGGAGGAGGTGGCGCGGCAAAATATATTGAAAACGATAAATGCCATTGCGTTGCCCGATCAGCAATTTCTGAAAATAAAATTTTGGGCGCAATTTGCATCGCTCCCGCTATTTTGGCTCGAGCTGGAGTTTTAAAAAACAAAAAAGCCACTGCTTGGTCAAGCAGTATGGATAAATCAATTGTTAAAATTTTGAAAAACGAAGGAGCAATATATCAAGATGACGCAGTAGTAGTTGACGAAAAAATCATCACAGCCAATGGTCCCCAATCAGCCCGGCAATTCGCTCAGGCAATTGTTGGAAAATTCAAACAGAATTAATAAAAAGGCAATATGACGCGCTAAAATCAATCTTGATTTATCGGATACTTTCGTCTACTATTAGATATAGTTAAGATATGTCTGATTATGATCCAAAATAACCGCTTCAATAATAGAATAAAACTCAATCAAGACATCTTGTCTAAAATAAGTAAAATTGATGAGTTTAAAGGACTTTGGCAGGGGAGCATAAGATTGAGTCCCCAAATTTTAGGTCGCCTTAAAACATGGGTAATCATTACCTCTACTGGGGCTAGCACTCGCATTGAGGGAGTAAAAATGACTGACGAAGAGATCGCCAAATTTTTGCGTGGGCTTAAAACCAAAGCTCCAAAAAACAGAGACGAACAAGAAGTCGCTGGGTATGCTGACTTAATTGGAAGAATTTTTGACAACCATAAAACACTTAAACTTTCAGAAAATTGGATTTTACAATTTCACAGCATACTGCTGCAATTTTTTGAAAAAGATCAAACTCATAAAGGCAAATACAAAAGCGCAAATAATACAGTGGCTATGACTAATCAAAAAGGAAAAACTATTGTGCTCTTTGCTCCAACTCCTCCGTATTTAGTTAAACCAGAAATGGAACAAATTTTAGCATGGACAAATCAGCAGATAGAAACAAATGAAACACATCCCATTTTGGCGATTGCAAATTTCATTTTTGAATTTTTGGCAATTCACCCCTTCAAAGACGGCAATGGCAGAATGAGTCGAGCTTTAACCAATTTACTATTACTCAAGGCCGGCTACTCTTATGTTCTTTATGTTTCTTTAGATGAAATAATTGAAGAAACAAAAGCTGAATACTATTTAGCTTTACGAGTGACACAAAAAAATCACAAAACCAAACATGAAGATATTTCGCCGTGGGTAAATTATTTACTCGGCGCATTGCTGGAACAAACAGAACGAGCAAAAAAAATAATGGAAAATGACCAGCCGGAAAAATTACTTTCTGAAAAGCAATTGCAAATTTTCAAATTTTTTAAAAAGAACAGGAATTTAAAAGTGTCTGACATTGTGTTCTTGCTTAAAGGCAAAATACCACAAGCCACAGTTAAACAGGCATTGTTCCGCTTGAATAAATTGAAATTGCTTGAAAGAATAGGGCAAGCGCGAAGCACGAGATATAGAAAATTATAGCGTAAAAATATGATTTTTTGACAAAACAACCAATAATTTTAGTGTTTATGTGCGTCAAATTATTTAAGTTTATGATTATTTTAGCCATTGAAACATCTTGCGATGACACTTGTGTCGCAATATTAAAAATCGAAAATTATTTCAGCGTAGATAAAATTTCGTCTTCAAATTTTTTTTAAATAAGAAATAGGGAAAAATAAAAATTTTGAGCAACTATGAATAATAACGAAATCGTATTTGAAAAAGTTTTGCAAGAATTTTCGGAAAAATTACCCAAATTTTCCGATGGAAAAATCAATTACTCTGAATCCAATAAAGCACCCGTTCTAACTTGTTTTGTGAAATATAACGATAAAATTTTACTTTTAAAACGGAGTAATGAAGTTCGCGTATATCAAGGGCTGTGGAATTCTGTTGCCGGTTACCTCGATGAATTTCGTCCGCTTGAAGAAAAAGCGCGCGAAGAATTGCGCGAAGAGCTTGGAATAACTGCTGATTTAATCAAGCAAACCAAAATGGGACAACCATACGAAATGATTGACAACAATGTGCAGAAAATTTGGATAATTTTTCCTGTGCTGGTAGAGTTAAACAAAAAACCCGCGATAAAATTAGATTGGGAGCACACTGAATATCAATGGATTAGTCCGTCCGAATTAAAAAAATTTGATGTAGTGCCGAGCTTAGATAAAACATTGGCAAAAGTGTTATAAAAACGTTATAAAATCAAGAGGTTTTTTACATTACTTATTGTTATGAACAAAAATGCATTAATTATCATAGATGCGCAGAATTATTTTGTTAATAAATTTACAAAGTCATTACCCGAAAAAATCGCCAAGCACATGAGTAAAACTGATTATGATTTTGTGGTATTTACAAAGTTTATCAATAAAAAAGGATCTAATTTTTTTAAACTTTTGAATTGGAAAAAATGTTTATCAGGCCCAGAAACCGAGATACACAATTCTTTAATCAAGTTTGCTCGCAAGGAAAATGTATTCACGAAAAATAGCTATTCTATTTTTAAGGCAAAAGGCATTAATGAGTATTTTCAAAAAAATAAAATCAAGTCTTTGTATCTATGTGGCGTTGATACTGATGCTTGCGTTTTGGCTTCTGCTTTTGAGGGTTTTGATTTGGGTTATGATGTAAAAATAATTAAAGAATTGTGTTGTAGCCATTCCGGGAAGAGCTTTCATAATTCTGCGCTTAAAATAATAAAAAAGCACATTGAATAAAAATTCGTTTTTAAAAAATAATGATTTATGATTATTTTAGCCATTGAAACATCTTGCGACGACACTTGCGTTGCAATATTAAAAGTCAACCTTACAGGGAGTCCGCCCGAAGGCGTTCGGGAAAATTATCCTCGTTTA
>JAHJSK010000089.1 GCA_018830365.1 Patescibacteria group bacterium
CAAGGAATTATTTTTAAATGATTTACATATAACTGTCCAGATTTTAAAAGGGAATATAACCGAAAAAGACATTAAAAGCGAAGGGGAAAATGTTTTAGATATTATTTCTCCTTTTGATTTAAAATATTTGTGGTTTTGTCCCTGCACTGCCATTAAATTAATTGGGCCTGTTTTTCAATATTTTCATTAAGCCCCGGGGGTTGGCAAAGGTTTAATTTCTTACCAAATGTCTGAGGTTTATAATTTAACCTTGAATTACGAAATGCAAGATTTCAAGAGACCCGACCTCTCTAAAACTGAATAAAAATAGACCTGCCTGTCGGCAGACAGACCTGCCTGTCGGCAGACAGGTTAAAAGAGGTCGGACCTCTCCTCACTTAAATCATTTCGTAATTCAAGGTAATTTAAGATAAATGACAAATTGGCGCTTCAAATTAATATTTATTTTTTTGCTTTGTTTTTCTTTTTTGATTCTTTATCGGCTATATTATCTTCAAATACAAAAAGGAGAACAATATAAAGCGCTTGCATTGGGTCAGCAGATTTCTTTTAGAGAAGTTAGCGGAGAAAGAGGAGGAATTTTTTTTAATGAGGAAAAAATTCCTTTGGCGCAGACAAAAAGAAAAAATATAATTTATGTTTTTCCGCAAAAAATTCCCCAAGAAGAATTAGAGAAAACAACCCTTATTTTGGGCGAAATTTTGGGTGAAAAAAAAGAGGATTTACTTTCTTTTTTTAAAACAGGCGCGACTTTAAAAAGAGAAGTTTCAAATCCTGTATTGGAACAAATAGAAGCAAAAAAACTTAAAGGAATTGTTGTTGATAAAATTTGGGGCAGGGTTTATCCTCAAAAAGAATTAGCTTCTCATTTGCTTGGTTTTTTAGATACTAACGGAGAAGGCCAGTATGGGATTGAGGGCTCTTATAATAAAATTTTACAAGGAGAAAAAGAATTTGAACAAAAAGGCAAGTCCCCGTTGGGATATTTGACTTTATTTTTTGGGGAGCGGAAAAGTGCTCGCAAGGGAGCTGATATTTTTTTAACTTTAAATTATAAGCTTCAATATTTCACTGAAAAATTATTATTAAAAGCCAAAGAGTCATGGGATATTGATTCAGGTCAAATTATTGTTACTGATCCCAAGACAGGCAAAATTTTGGCATTAGCTGTTTTCCCCTCTTTTGACCCCAATCGCTACGGAGAAGAAAAAAATTATGACACATTTCTCAATCCAGTTTTTCAAAAACTTTTTGAGTTAGGTTCGGTTTTCAAGCCAATAACTTTTGCGGCCGCGCTTGAAGAAAATTTAATAACTCCGCAAACAACTTATATTGACGAGGGTTTTGTTGCTGTTGGCGGCCCCTTGATCCATAATTTCGGACGCAGGACTTGGGGCAAGCAATCAATGACTGGTGTTTTAGAGAGATCAATCAATACTGGCGTTGTATTTGTTCAACAAAAACTTGGTCCAATAATGTTTTTAAAATATCTGAAAAATTTTGGACTTTTTGAAAAAACAGAAATTGATTTACAGGGAGAAACTTTTTCAGAAAATAAAACCTTAATAGAAGAATCGCGTCCCAGGGATTTGGCAGTGGCGAGTTTTGGACAAGGGATTTTAATAACGCCAATTCGGTTAATAACGATATTTGGAGCCATTGCTAATCATGGGGACTTAATGCGTCCTTTTGTGGTGGAAAAAATTGTAAAGCAGGATGGAGAAATTATAGAAACACAGCCGCAAGTTCAAAAAAAAATTATTTCCGCGGAGACCTCGGCAACTCTTTCAACAATGCTTGTTAGCGTGGTTGACAATGGCGCAGCCCAAAGAGCAAAAATTCCCGGTTATTCAATCGCGGGCAAAACCGGGACAGCTCAAGTGCCATTAAAAGAAAACAGGGGATATTCAGACACAGAGACAATTCAAAGTTTTATTGGTTTTTTCCCGGCCTTGGAGCCAAAATTTTTGATTTTTATAAAATTAGACAATCCTAAAAAAACAACAGACGCTGGCCATTCCGCTGTGCCGCTTGGCAAAGAATTAATAAAGTACATTATTGATTCTTGGCAAATCCCGCCTGATTATGAAATTTAAATCCTATGACTCATGCTCGCGGCTTCTCGCTTCGCGGGCAAAGCGGGCAGGAAATGCCCTTCGGATTATTTTTTTCCGCTTGAATTTGTTAGAAATCGGGTTTTTCTTTTCTCTGATAATCCTAATTTAAAGTATAAGTAGTTTCACAGAGGTCAGACCTCTGTAACTTTCTAAAAATTAAATTACCCGATTATTTGTTTACAACTATAAACCCCAGACATTCGGGTGGGGCATTAAAATACTTTGAAGGAGAGCGGGTTTCCTCTATATTGCGGCAAGTATTGTTGATTAAAGAATAAAAAAATGCTATTTTTAAAAAGATAAAACTAAGAAAAATGTAAAAAATTTATGGAAATTAATTTTTCAGAACAAGAAGAAAAAATATTAAATTTTTGGAAAGAGAAAAAGATATTTGAAAAAACTTTAAAAAAGCCCTCAAAAAAAGGTGATTTTGTTTTTTGTGACGGACCGCCTTTTGCCACTGGCGCGCCTCATTACGGCCATATCGTGGGGAGCTTAATGAAGGATGTTGTCCCTCGCTATTGGACAATGCAAGGTTATCATGTTGAGCGGAAATGGGGATGGGATTGCCACGGCTTGCCGATTGAAAATATTGTTGAAGAAGAAATGGCCATAAAAAATAAAAAAGAAATTGAAGAAAAAATAGGAGTTGAAAAATTTAATGAGGCCTGCAGAAATAAGGTTTTGTTTTATGCTGACGAATGGAAAAAATTTATTCCGCGAATGGGCCGTTGGGCAGACATGGAAAAGCCCTACAAAACAATGGATTTGGATTATATGGAAAGCATTTGGTGGGTTCTTAAACAACTTTGGGACAAGGGATTGATTTATGAGGATTATAAAATAATGCATATTTGTCCTCGTTGTGAAACAACCCTTTCCCAATCAGAAGTGAGCGAGGGGTATAAGGAAATAACAGATATTTCTGTTGTCGCTAAATTTAAATTAAAAGATGAAGTTAACACTTATATCTTGGCTTGGACAACCACGCCTTGGACATTGCTCGGCAATATCGCTTTAGCGGTTAACAAGGAAATTTCTTATTTAAAAATTCAGCTTAATGGTGAATACTATATTTTAGCCAAAAATAATTCAGAAAAATTTTTAAAAGACAAAAATTATCAATTTATTCAAGAATTAAATGGCCAGGATTTAGTTGGCAAATCTTATGAGCCACTTTTTTCGTATTTTGACAAACTGGAAAATAGAATTAATGGTTTTAAAATTTATCATGGCGACTTTGTGAATGTGGAAGAGGGGACTGGCGTGGTGCATATTGCGCCGGCTTTTGGCGATGATGATATGAATTTGGCTAAAAAATATAATTTACCTTTTATTCGGCACATTACTCTTTCCGGCAGATTTATTCTAGAAATAAAAGAATTTGAACAGGATTTAGTCAAGCCGCTTGACAATCCAAAGGCAACTGATATTAAAATCGCTAATGAGCTTGAAAAAAGCAATAAGCTTTTTCTAACAGAAGAGTATTTGCATAGTTATCCTCATTGCTGGCGTTGTGATACACCATTGCTTAATTTCGCTTTGTCTTCTTGGTTTGTTAGGGTTGCGGCAATAAAACCGCGAATGTTGGAGTTAGCAAAAAAAATAAATTGGACACCTTCTTATCTTAAACAAGGAAGGTTTGGCAAATGGCTTGAAGGCGCGGAGGATTGGGCAATTTCCCGCCAGCGTTTTTGGGGTTCTGTGTTGCCGATTTGGAAATGTGAATGCGGAACAATGCGAATTTTTGGTTCCCAAGAAGAATTGGAAAAAGCCAGCAACCAAAAAATTGAGGATTTGCATAAACATATTATTGATAAAATTACTGTTCAATGCGAGAAATGCGAGAAAAAAATGTTCCGCATTCCCGATGTTTTGGATTGCTGGTTTGAGTCCGGAGCAATGCCTTACGCTCAACTTCATTATCCTTTTGAAAATAAAGAAAAAATAGAAAAAAATTTCCCCGCGCAATTTATAGCCGAGGGCGTGGATCAAACTAGATGTTGGTTTTATTATCTTCTTGTTCTTTCTATTGCTTTAATGGATAAAATTCCTTTTGAAAATGTAATTGTCAATGGCATTGTTTTGGCTGAAAATGGCCAAAAAATGTCTAAGCGGCTTAAAAATTATCCCGACCCGAGCGAGGTAATAAATAAATACGGCGCCGACGCTTTGCGTTATTATCTTTTAACTTCTCCTGTGATGAAAGCGGAGACATTAAATTTTTCCGAAAAAGGAGTTGAAGAAATATGCAAAAAATTGATTTTGATTTTAAGCAATGTTTTTTCTTTTTACAAACTTTATGAAGATAAAAAAATTAAACCGGCTTTTGATTCAACTAATATTCTTGATAAATGGATTGTCAGTCGTCTCCAATCTCTCATTAAAATAATTACCGAGCAGATGAATGCTTACGACTTAGTTTCAGCTTCCCGTCCAATTTTGGATTTCATAGACGAATTGTCAACTTGGTATTTAAGACGAAGCCGAGAACGATTTAAGGGTGATAATTTAGAGGAAAAAAATAAGGCATTGCAAACTTTAAAATATATTTTACTGGAATTGAGTAAAGCGAGCGCTCCTTTTATTCCTTTTTTAACAGAAAAAATCTATCAGGAAACAGGCGGAGAAAAAGAATCAGTTCACTTAGAAAATTGGCCTGAATGGAGCGAAAAATTGATTAACAAAGAATTAGAAGAGAAAATGGATTTGGCGCGGAAAATTGTCAGCTTGGCTTTAGCAAAAAGAGTTGAAAATAAAATGAAAGTCCGCCAGCCATTAAGCGCGTTGCGAATTAAGAATTATGAATTAAAAAATGAAAAAGAATTATTGGATTTAATAAAACAGGAAGTAAATGTTAAGGAAATAATTTTTGAGTCGGAGATTAAAGATGAAGTAGAATTAAACACTGAAATTACGCCAGAACTTAAACAAGAGGGGATAATAAGAGAAATCATACGACATATCCAGCAATTGCGAAAAAAAACAGGTTTGATACCTGAGAATAGAATTTTAATTCAATGTTTTGCCGAGCCAAAACTCTTTGAAATTTTAATGGAAAATAAACAAATTATTTTAAAAGAGACCAATGCCAAAGAATTTAATTTAGAGGAGGAAGCAGGGCAGGAGTTTGACAAAGAGCAGGAATTTATAATTGACGGGCAAAAATTATGGCTAAAAATTGAAAAAATTTAATTTTTTTTTGCCTTTGCAAAATTTCAACTGGCGGTGTGTATTTGAAAATATCTGGACTGATTTCATTAATGGGCTCCGCCTTCGTTGAAACTTCGGTGGACAGGTCGGCGGGCGGAAGCGCTAAAGACTGAACCTCTGCCTGCCGGCGAGGCAGACCCTTTCTGCCCGCCTTGTCTGTCCGACCGAAGCGGTGCGTAGGCGGAAAGCGGAAGCAAAAAGGAGATTTTCGCCCTACGGGTGATCTCCTGAAGGGATGACAAGTTTTTCCCTGCCTGCCGCAGGCAGGTTTGGCGGCAAATTATTTTAAAATTTCGATTTCCGAATTATTTTTGTCTAAAACAGAGTGGATCAATGTCCCCCCGCAGTATTTTTCAATCATTTCTTTTAATTCTTTTGTGGCAGTTTCAATTTCTTCTTTAGTAACTGGAGGAAGACCTTCAATGACCAGAATACAATTTTTTGTTTTT
Organism: Patescibacteria group bacterium; assembly: GCA_018830365.1. GTDB lineage: Bacteria > Patescibacteriota > Minisyncoccia > Minisyncoccales > CG1-02-41-26 > PFMI01. Next base: position 5,780 of record JAHJSK010000089.1, read on the forward strand.
TCTGTAAATTTTGTCCTATCAGCCTCTCGCCAATTCCACCGACGACATATTGTAGAAAGATTGTCTTTGTATATCACTTCACCCGAATGTGGCGGTCTTGATTCTTTATCGCCAAGAAGCAACACGGGTGGTTCATTTTCTACGGCAAATGTTAGTAAAACATCACCCTGCATTTTATCGGTATCCTCGCCGCCAACAGGCAACATGTATTTTAAGGAAATAAAATTGTAAATATCTACTAAATTGTTTATGTGTCGTAAATTAATTCCATTTAAAACAAGACGGTATAAATTTTCCACTGAAGATTTATTTTCTTTGGGTTTTGCGCCAAATGCTGAATATGTTTTTCTCCAAACATCAATTTTAGGATTTTGAGATAATGTTTCTGTGTTAAAATTTGTTTTAATTCTTTTTTCCTCGTCTCTAATTTTCTTTTGAACCTCTATAAGCACACCAGAATTATTAACTCTTTTTGCAATAATAACGCCAACATTTAAACAAGGGAATCTTTCAAAAATTTGATTATCAATTTGAAATTTCATACAAAAATTATAGCATTAAAAATTGAAAATTTTTCCATAAAATTATTTCATTAAATTCTCAATTAAAACATTCAACGCCCTGCCTGTGGCAGGCGAGGCGAGCGCCGAAAATACACCCCAAATGTCTGGGTTTATTCAAAAAAATTATTTATTAAAATCCACAAATGGCAAAAGAATAACCGGGATAAAATATACATCTCGTTCTTTTTTTAATATTTTTTTGGTTATTATTATTTTTTTAGCAACTATTCCAGCATAACGTTCTTCAAAATTTTTCATCGCAACCGGTACATTGACTTTATTTTTATATTTTACCTCGCAAAGCATTAATTTATTATTTTTGTCTTCAATTACAAAATCTATTTCCGCGCCTCCTGCGGTGCGGTAAAAATGAATATATTCTTTAGCGTATTGATTAAGCAAAGTATTGTAAACAAAATTTTCAATAATCTCGCCCTGCCCGTCTAAGTTCGTTTGATAAGAGCGCAATAAATAATTGCGGATTCCAATATCAAGAATATATACTTTTGGCATTTTGGAAATTTCCGAGCGAATATTTTTAAAATAAGGCGTTACTAAATCTATAATATAAGTCCCGACTAAAATTTCAAGATATTTTTTTAAAGTATTAATGGAAATATTTGAAGTATTAGAAAGTTCATTGCTATTTACCAGTTGCCCGATTTGTCCAGATAAAATTTTTATCAAATTATTGAAACCAACAATGTTTTCTATTTTTAAATGATTAATAATATCTTTATCTATGTAAGTTTTTATAATTGATTTCAAAATAATTTCTTTATTCTCCACTCCTTGCGTGGTTAAAACTTCTGGATAACCGCCATGCGATAAATATTCATTTAAATTCATTTCTAACTTAGGCTTAAAAGTAGTATAAAAAATTTCTAAATCTTTAAATGCGTTTAAGCCATATCGCTTCGTTGATATGTTTTCATAAAAATCAAAATATTCTTTAAAATTAATTCGCCCAATATCAAAATGAATTGCGCGACCAGTTAAATATTCGCTATTTTTATTAATCTCAAGCGAGCTTGAGCTGCTTACAATAAGTTGTATTTTGTCTTTATAATTATCAAAAATATTTTTAAGCAATATGCCCGCATTATCAATCGCCTGAAATTCATCTGTCAAAGCAATTTAGAAATGTCCTACCCCCAGCAATTTAGAAATGTCCTACCTGTTAATTTTTTTGTTAAATTTCGACCTTTACCCTGTTAAATAATTTTACTGAAAGTAAAATTTCTGAAAGGAAATTTAACAGGG
>JAHJSK010000090.1 GCA_018830365.1 Patescibacteria group bacterium
TTCTTCTTCTCGCTATTATTTTTTTGATTTAGGAGTGCGTAATGTTTTGGCTCGCTTGCCTCTTGCAAAAGAATTGATTAACGCGCAAAAAGGAATTTTGTTTGAGCATGCGGTTATTTTAGAAATCATTAAAAGAATCAGAGCGCTGGATAAAAATTATAAAGTTTATTATTGGAGAACTAGCGGAGGAGCTGAGGTTGATTGTGTTTTGGATTTGGCTGGACAAATTATTCCTATTGAAATTAAAGCTTCAAAAAATATTTCGTTGTCGGAAATCAAAGGATTAAAAATTTTCTTGGAAGATTATAAAAAAATAGCTAAATTCGGCTATGTTGTTACTATGGGAGAAAGAAAAGAAAAATTAGCAGAAAACATCATTGCTGTTCCTTGGTTTCTTTTTTAATAATAAATTTTATGACAAATAATTTTTTTCAAAAATTTACTAAATCTATGCGAAAAAATAATCAAATTCAAAATAAAGGCGAGATAATAATTTATCAAATTTTAAAATATGAATCAAAAAATTTACCCAAAAAATAATTATGCGTATATTGACGGCGCGAATCTGCATAGAGGCATTGTTGGTTTTGGCTGGACATTGGATTATGCGCGATTTAGAGTTTGGCTATCTGAAAAATATGGAGTAAAAAATGCTTATATTTTTATCGGACTAATACCAAAATATAAAGAATTATATAAATATCTTCAAGAATGCGGTTTTATTTTGATGTTTAAAGAAGTAATTTATGATGGCGATGGAAAAGCAAAGGGCAATTGTGATGCTGATTTAGTTTTGCAAGTAGCGCGAGACACTTATGAAAATAAATTTGATAAAGCAATTATTATTTCCAGCGACGGCGACTATGCAGGTTTAATAAAATTTCTTAAAGAACAGGGAAAATTAAGAACAATATTATCGCCTCACACTAAAAATCTTTGTTCAATTCTCCTTAAAAGAACAGACGCTCCCATTGCTTATTTAAATGATCAAAGATCAATTTTACAGATTAAAAAAGAAAAAACCCCCGATGCGGACGAAACCGCATAGGGGTCTTTTTCGTAAGTATTAAGTATATGATAGCAAATTATTAAGTAGAGTCAATGGTCAGTTATCCACAATAGAAAATTTATTTTTTGCGAATAAATAAAAAATTTAATTTTAAAATATATAACAGAATAAAATTCTTATGAAAATATCATTTATTCAAACAGGCGGAACAATCGATAAAGATTATCCTAAAACAACCAAAGGATATGCTTTTGAGATTACCACTCCAGCTATTGAAAGAATTTTGAAAAATGTAAATCCAACTTTTGAGATTGAGATTTTTTCTGCATTTAAAAAGGATAGTACAGAAATTACAGATATAGATAGAGAATATCTTTATAAAATATGTAATGAACTTAAAAATGATAAAATTGTGATAACTCATGGTACGGATACAATGCTTGAAACTGCTGAAAAGTTAGATGCAATTAAAAATAAGACCATTATTATTACTGGTGCGATGAGACCAGAAAAGTTTTCTGATTCAGATGCATCATTTAATATTGGCATGGCGATAGGAGCAATAACTATTTTAAATCCGGGAGTTTATATTGCAATGCATGGCAGGGTTTTGTTTTGGAAAAATTGCGATAGAAATTTAGAAACAGGACAGTTTATAAAAAATTAAAGATTTGTTGGAAAAAAATTAGGAGAAAAAGAAAAAATATATGAAAATTGTGATACAATAAATATAAAATTTATGATCAACAATTCTCTTAAAAAATTTATAAATATAAAACGGGAGACAAGGGGGATGATAAATATTGATCCTTTGCAATTTATCTCTAATTTTAATTTAAAAATTTTAAATTAAATAATAACCAATAAACATATGACCACAAAACAAAAAGACATATATTTTGTTGCTGTAAAAGTCTTTTTAGAAAAAAATGGCAAATTATTGATATTAAAAGATAATTTTGGAGATTGGGATTTGCCTGGCGGAAGAATTTTAAAAGATGAATTTTATACTTCTCTTGATCAAATTATCAAGCGCAAAATGTCTGAAGAGTTGGGTAAAAATATTAAATATGTCATTGGCAAACCAATAGTATTTATGAGACATAAACGCATAGAGCAAATTTTTGGCAATCCAATTGTAAAAATTTTTGCTATCGGTTATGAAGGTATTTTAAAAAATAGAAACATTAAACTTTCTAAAAGGCACTCTAAAATTATGTGGGTTGACCCAAATACTTTTAAACCAGAGAAATATTTTAAAGGAGGTTGGTTAAAAGGAGTTCAAGAATATATTAAACTTAAAAAATCAAAATATGATTTACGATAAACAAATAACTTATGCATTTATAGACGCATCAAATCTATTTTACGGTGGAGAAAAAAATTTGGGTTGGAAAATAGATTATCAGAAACTGCTAGAATATTTAAAAGAGAAATATGAAATTTCTAAAGCTCTTTATTTTGGTGGCGTTGAAATTCATAATTTTAAATATGATTATTTAAATAATAATACCGTGCCTATAGATAATCTTGAAAAACATTTGGTTAATTTAGTCAAAAATGAAGCCGATAAATTAAACGAAGCAAAACTTGCTCTAATCGCTCGTCATTTACAGCGAGTTCGTTTTTATTTAAAACTTATAAAATTCGGTTATGAGTTATATTTAAAACCGGTAAAACTTTATGAACAAGACGATGGTACAAGCAAACGAAAAGCAAACTGTGATGTTGACATGGCATTTTATTTGATGAAAGAAAAGGAAAATTTTAATAGAGTGATTATACTTTCCGGGGATGGCGATTTTCTGCCAGTTTTTAAATATTTAAAAGAACAAGGCAAGGAAGTTATTATTTTAGCGCGCGCGCCAAGAACCGCCAAGGAAATTAGACAATTCGCTGGTAGTAACTTTAGGGATTTTACGCGATTAGAAAGTCGGATTAAATTTATAGAAAAGTAAATGGGATGGACATACGAAATATCCATCCCACGTTTAGTATTTTTATACTACTCCCGCTATCAAATATGTCAATAGTCAATGTGGATAAATTAAAGCAGTAAGCCAAAAAGTTTATTGAATGGACAAAGAGCGGCGGAAATTAAGTTTTTAAAAATAATTTATGACCAATGATTCTCTTAAAAAATTTATAAATCTAAAACGGGAGACAAAAGGGATGATAAATATTGATCCTCTTCAAGCAGGAGGGATTTTAACAGATGAAGCGCGGCAGACACTTGTTGAATGGGGAGACGGATTTTCAGTTTGCGATTTTTGCCAGGGAAAATTAAGCGAGATTAAAACTCCGCCGATTTTTGATTTTGTTCATAATGTTTTGCCTGAATTTATCGGAGCTGATGCAATTTGTTTAACTAACGGCGCGAGAGAAGGAAAATTTATGATTATGTATAGCATTGCCAAACAGGGAGATTTTATAATTATTGATAAAAACAGCCATTACACCACTTATGTCGCGGCGGAAAGAACGGGATTAAAAATAAAAGAAATAGAAAATTCCGGATACCCGGAATTTAAAATTGATGTAAATAAATATGAAGACGCGATTAAGGAAATAAAAAAAGAAAATGGCAATATCGCTCTGCTTTTGCTTACTTGGCCAGATGGAAATTATGGAAATTTGCCAGATGTAAAAAAATTAGCAAAAATTTCAGGAAAATATAAAATTCCTTTGTTGTTAAACACCGCTTACGCGATTGGCAGAATGCCTGTTAAAATGAATGAATTAGGTGTTGATTTTGTTATTGCCAGCGGACATAAATCAATGGCAAGCTCTGGACCAATTGGTTTTATTGGAATGAAAAAAGAATGGGAAAATATTTTAATGAAAAAATCGCAATATTTTCCTAAAAAAGAAATAGAAGCGCTGGGCTGTACTGCGCGAGGAACTTCTTTAATGACTCTTATGGCTTCTTTTCCAAAAGTTGTTGAAAGAGTAAATCAATGGCCAGAACAAGTTAAAAAAGCTCAATGGTTTTCTGAAGAAATGGAAAAATTAGGAATAAAACAGTTGGGCGAAAAACCTCATCAACACGACCTTATGTTTTTTGAATCAGATAAATTATTTGAAATTTCTCAAAAAGATAAAAGGGGGCGATATTTTCTTTATCAAAAACTAAAAAAAAGAAACATTTGGGGAATAAAACCCGGGCTTACTAAACATTTTAAACTTTCAACTTTTGCCGCGACAAAAGAAAAATTACAAAAAGTAATAAACGCCTTCGCGGAGATTTTATCATCATATCCGCAACAAACGCTTTAACCACAGAGGCAGGTTGAGTTAACAGAGGTCAGATTTCTGGCAACTCCTAAATTTTGTTTTTACTCGCTTCGCTTGAAAATACTTTGTATTTTTAAAAACCAAAATGCAAAATTTCAAGAGACCCGACCTCTCTAACTTTCAACTTTCAACTTTCAATCATTAAGAGGTCAGGCTCTCCACACTCAAAACATTTTATAATTCAAGATTTGTATTATCTAACAAAATCAATGCCTTTTCTAACAAACAAAAAACTTCTTTTAAGAAGTTTTTTGTTTTGTTGTTCTTGTTTGATTTTTTTAAGTTGCTCCGATGTAATCCATTTTCACGCCTTTCGACGCAAGAATGGAGTCGAATTATAAGATGATCCGACTAACATCCAAAATTTGAAAACAGAATTCTCGATTTTCAAATTTTATCGACACATTAAAAAATAATAAGAAATAATCCACGGACAGGTTCCCCTACCCGTGCCTTGTTCATGTTTTTCCCTATGTCGCCATAAGGCATGGACTATATCTTCATCCTTTTGTCTAATAATTTCATTTTATCTGGATGATACGAGCCTATTAATCTTATAAAATCCTTATGAGATTCAGCTGAAACATATAACCTCCAGTAATAAGGATTTTTATTAACGCTTGGATTATGGGTTTTACCAGTTTTTATGCCAAGATTCTCTAATATTTTTTTCAGCTTCATAATTTTGCCTTTATCTTTTTGGCATAATTGGATATAAAATCTGTCTTTAGGATTTTTAGGAATACCCCCTTCGGCGTCAAAAAATCCTTTAACATAAGCTATTTTTTCTTTTTCAGTCTTAATTTTAAAAGGATTAAATTTAAAATTCATAAAAGAAGCCAGTGTTTCCAGAATGTAAACATTTCTGTTTTTTCCTTCTTTGTATATCCAAGAATTATAACCGATGTTTTTCAGTAATTCCTTTAAAAATTTTAACCATTCTATATTCTTCTGACAAATCCTATATCTTTTATTAGAACTAAAAGTTCCATCGTGTAATGCTCCCAAAAAATAAGCTCGAATTTCTTCATCAGACAAAGGAGTTCGGCGTGTAGTCTCTGAGGGATCCCGACGAATATCGGGCCTTCCCTGCTGATTGTCTGCACTAAAAACTTTGTTACTCATGTTAATCTATTATAACACGAGTAGTTTCAGATTCACAGGTTTTCCAGCATATAGCCGAATTTTTCTAAAAAGATTTCTCTTTTTAGGTCACAACATATTTATTTATGACTTCATCCTGATTGCTGGTCTTACCTTAGGCCCCCATTAGGGAGACTTCGGGCACTACCAACTTTTCTGATGTGACAGGCGGTGAGTACAAGAGCCAGTGACATATTCATCGCGGTATGGCTGACCCGCGATTACTAGCGATTCCAACTTCATGAGGTCGAATTGCAGACCTCAATCCGAACTGAGACTGGTTTTGATGGGATTAGCTCCACGTTACCGTTTGGCAACCCATTGTACCAGCCATTGTATCACGCGTGCGGCCCAGGGCATAAGGACCATGCGGATTTGGCGTCGTCCTCTTCTTCCTCCACGTTGACCGCGGCAGTCCTCTATGATACTTGAAACATAGAGCGAGGGTTTCGCAGGTTTGTCCATTTAAGGAGGCGCTTCACAGCACCTGCTGACGACAACCATGCAGCACCTGTACCAAATGCCTTGCGGAGGCCTAAGTTTCCCTAAGCTTTCATTTGGCATGTCAAGCCCTGGTAAGGTTCTTCGCTTACCATCGAATTAAGCCACGTGATCCACCGCTTGTGTGGCTCCCCGTCTATTCCTTTGAGTTTCAACGTTGCCGTCGTACTTTCCAGGCGGGACGCTTAACGCGTTAGCTTCGCCAATGAAAGGGTCGACACTTCCACTAGCCAGCGTCCATCGTTTACAGCTAGGACTACACAGGTATCTAATCTGTTTTGCTACCCTAGCTTTCGCCAATCAGCGTCAGGAATGTTTTAGTCAGCTGCCTTCGCTTTTGGTGTTCCGTGCGATATCAACGGATTTCACCCCTACACCGCACGTTCCGCTGGCTTCTAACATCCTCAATTTTATTAGTTTTTTCTATAATTCCAATGTTAAGCACTGGAAATTTAACAGAAAACTTAATGAAACGCCTTAAGGCTCTTTACGCCCAATAAATCCGGATAACACTAGGGGCTCACGTCTTACCGATGCTTCTGGCACGTGATTAGCAGCCCCTTATTCCTCTAGTACGATCAAGATGGTTGGGTTTTTAGGTTCCTTAGTTCTAGTCTTTAGGGTATTTAGAATTATAGGTTACTTGGGTTGTAATTGCGAATTTACCCATGAAACCTATTTACCTAAATAACCTAATTTCCTAGAATTTCAACCAAACATTTATCAATGAAGATAATTGCTTGCCTAAAATTTCATACTCGCTCCTAAAATAATCAAATTTATTATTCGTCAAATAACTCAAATCAAAGGAGAATTGTAAATGCACTTGCATTTCATCAACCGATGCTTTCGCTATTCCTAAATATCGTAAATATTCTTTTTTGAATTTTTTACGAGCAAATCCTTCTGCGATATTTGTTGGAATAGATTTTGACGCTCTTCGCATCTGCCCGCCTAATTCTATTTTATCAGGCAAAGGAAATTTTAAAGTAAGTTGATGAATTTCCAGCGCTAATTTATAACCTCTTTGATAAACTTCTAGGTCTTTATAAGTTTTAATCATGCCTTTATTTTAATCCATGAAACCCAAAAATCCAACCACCCTTTATCCTAGAGAAAAGCGGTTTACAACCCGAAGGCCTTCTTCCCGCACGCGGCGTCGCTCGGTCAGGCTTTCGCCCATTGCCGAAGATTCTCGACTGCAGCCACCCGTAGGTGTGAGGCCCGTATCTCAATGCCTCCGTTGGGGGTCACGCTCTCACGCCCCCTACCTGTCATTGCCTTGGTAAGCCATTACCTTACCAACAAGCTGATAGGCCGCAATCCGCTCTCTAACCGGCAAACTTGCGTTCACCTTTACTCTATTCAATTTTGCTAGGCAAATTTGAATAGAGACCATCAGGAATTAGCCCCGATTTCTCGGGGTTATGCCTGTGTTAGAGGCGCGTAAACTGCGTATTACTAACTCGTTCGCCGCTCGCCTTCGACTCGAACAATTAACACTTAACTTTTTACAATTAGCTATTTTTTAATTTTTTTGAAAAACCGCCAAGCTGTTTAGCAATTTTTTCCGCTAACTCTACTATTGTCTTAAAGGAACTATTACTGATAAATTTATTTTCAAAAGCAATATCCAAAGCAGCTGCGCATTCATTAATTGAACCTAAAGAATTTTCAATATAACGATTAAAATCTTTATCAGATTTTTTTGCCGAACCCTCGGCAATATTCAATGAAATTGACAACGCCGCTCTGGTTAATTGCTTTTTTAATTCCTCGTTATCGCGAGGAAAATCTTTCGCAATACTAATTACTTGCTTATAAAAATTTTTAGAATCTCTATAAACAATAAAATCTAAAAAACGGAATGTTTTCATAGTTTTACAGTTAAGTGCTAATTGCTAAATGTTAATTGTTCGAGCCAAAGGCTCGCACGACTTGCATGCCTTATCCACGCCGCCAGCGTTCATCCTGAGCCAGGATCAAACTCTCAAAAAAATGCTCAAATTTTCAAGCTATAAGCCCTAAAAGAAAACCTTTGGTTTTCTACGGGCAAGTAGCGTAGAAAATTTTTGCTACATGATTCTGCAATGTTTGCTAATGCTCACAAAACAGAACCAATATCGGAGCAACTTAAAAAAATCAAAGTAAATTTTAAAAGAACAACTTAATGCTTGCATATTATCTTGTATATTTTCAATGTCAATAGTGATAACTTTGAATTGCGAAATGTCTTGCGCAAAAAGAGGTCCGACCTCTTTTAACCTGTCTGCCGACAGGCAGGTCTGTTTTTTATTCGGTTTAAAGAGGTCGGGTCTCTTGAAATCTTGCATTTCGTAATTCCAAAGTAATTTAGAATTTTGAATTTTGCTGGACGCCTTTTGGCGGACTCCCCGTTGTCAAATGTCAAATGTCAAATGTCATTTATTGTTTTGCGTTTTAATAAAATTTTATATAAATGCAAAAAAATTGGGCGATCACTTTGACTGCCCAAGACACCACATTGCTTCTGCAAATTAATCCTCTATTGGGAAAATCAGCATGAGTTCAAGGTGGTGTTTAATTGTGCCACAACGGGAATCCTTTCCTATGGCCTCAATCCCTCTTATAACGCCAGCCCCTCCCATGATTTCTTCAATGTTACCCGTTGCGACACATCGGCCATTTCCAAAAATACTCACTTTTGCTTTGCGTTTTGGCTCTTTCTCGTCCGGCTCGATCTTTATTCCGAGACCTTTTAAAAGTCCAATTATCTGTTCCATCTTTTCCATAATTTCACCTCCTTCCATATTTATGATTTATGCATTGTGAAAAAA
>JAHJSK010000091.1 GCA_018830365.1 Patescibacteria group bacterium
AACTTTAAATTTGGATTTGCAAAAAAAAATAGCCGAGACATTGCGGGCAATTCTCAATGAGGGGCAAGGTCAAGCGGCAATGGCTGTGGCTTTGGACCCAAGAAACGGGGAGGTTTTGGCTTCCGTTTCCTTACCTGCTTTTAATAACAATCTTTTTAGCCAGGGCATCACACAAGAAGAACTTGAGCAATTAAACAAAAATCCTGAAAATCCTCAATTAAACCGAATAATCAGCGGAACATATCCAGTTGGCTCTACCATAAAACCTTTAATAGGCATGGCGGCTCTTGAAGAAGGAATAATAACCAAAGAAACAACTCTTTTTTGTCCATTAGAACTTTGTTTAGAAAATGAATACACGAACAAGCCCGAATGTTTTTCTGATTGGCAATTTCATGGCTGGGCCAATATTAAAAGAGCGCTCGCTGAATCAATAAATCCATTTTTCTACATAATTGGAGGAGGATATAAAACGCCAAAAAAATCGTCGTTATCGGACGCAAGATTGCCTAAAAATTTTCAGGGTCTTGGCGCGACAAAAATCAGCTTTTGGCTGGAAAAATTTGGCTGGGGCGAACAAACAGGCATAGATTTACCAGGAGAAGCAAAAGGAAGAATTCCCAGTCCTACTTGGAAGGAAAATTATTTTGCTGATAAACCAAAGACGCAGCAAACATGGTACAGGGGCGACACTTACAATCTTTCTATTGGACAGGGATATATTTCCGTTACTCCTATTCAAGTTGCGACTGCTTTTCAATTTATTGCTAATCAAGGAAAAATTTTTAAACCAAAAATAGTAAAAGAAATTTTAACTTGGGCTCAAGATTCTGAAATGGTCCCCATGGAAAAAATAGAAAAAGAAATTTTGAAAGAAAATTTTGCAAAACAAGAATCAATTGAGACAATAAGAGAGGGAATGAGGGAAGTCGTTGCTTCGCCTTCTGGTTCCGCGGCAATGCTTAATTCTTTGCCAGTCCCAGCCGCCGCCAAAACTGGGACCGCGCAAGTTTCTATTCAAAGGGAGACATATCACAACTGGATTACTGTTTTTGCTCCTTATGAAAATCCAGAAATTTTATTAGTAATAGTTTTTGAAAATGTAAAAGGAATAAAAATTTTGGCGCAAAAAGCGGCAAAAGAAATTTTGCAATGGTATTTTACTAAATAACAAATGTTTTTTATTCCTCCATAGTCACTCTGTTTATTTCTTCAATGCAGGTTTCTCCTTGCAAAACCTTTATCAAGCCGTCCTCTCTCATGGAAACCATTCCTTTTTCTCGGGCTGCTTTTCTTAAATCAGAGATGGAAATGGATTTCAAAATAAGGTTTTCTATTTCTGAATCATTTAAAAAGAATTCATAAACTCCTATTCGTCCCTTATATCCGCTGAAATTGCAACCGTCGCATCCTTCTGCTTTGGCATGGGGGATTTTTAACTCTTGCTCTATTTTTGGAATTTTTATTTGCGAGCGAGCGAGAGCGGGAAAAACTTGTTTTTCTTGTTGAGCGAGCGAAGCAAATACAGGGTTAATATCCTTTATTTTTTTCGGAAGCTCTTTGAAATTTTTTTTAAAAAATAAAAGTTCTTGTTCTGAAATTTTGGAAAACACAGCGCATTTTTTGCAAACTTTTCTTGCTAATCGTTGGCCAATAGCCAAGTTTATTGCAGGCGCGATATTTATTGCTTTTTCACCCAAAGCCTGCAACCGAGCAACAGTGCCAGCCGCGTCATTGGTATGCAAAGTGGTTAAAACCAAGTGGCCAGTCAGCGCCGCTTGCAGAGCGATATTGGCTGTTTCTAAATCCCTAATCTCGCCAACCAAAATAACATCAGGGTCCTGCCTTACAACAGCCCGCAATCCATTGGCAAAGTCATAACCTTTTTTAACATTAACCTGTGTTTGGTTAATGCCTTTTAAATGATACTCAATAGGATCTTCAATAGTGATAATTTTAATTTCCGGGGATTGTATTCTTTTTAAAATAGCGTACAAGGTGGTGGTTTTCCCGCTTCCCGTGGGCCCGGTTACAATAATCATTCCATTGGGCTGTTGAATTTCTTTTTTTAGAACTTCAAAAATATCTTCTCTTACCCCGAGCTTTTCAATTTCAATCAAACTTTCCGGGTTTAAGGTTCGCATTACAATTGACTCTCCATATTCAGAAGGCAAAACTGAAACCCTTATTTCTATTGGTAGATCTCCGAATAAAACAGTAAATCTGCCATCTTGGGCCCGGTCAGTAATATTTAATTTGATTTTTGACAGCAATTTAATCCGGGAAAGCAATCCATGATATGTTTTAAATTCAAAATAATAAACATCGTGCAGCATTCCGTCTGTCCTTATTCTCATTCTTGCTTTTTTTTCTTCTTTCTCAATGTGAATATCAGAAGCATTTAAAACAATTGAACCAGCCAAGCAAATTTCTAAAATTTGCGTTATTTCCTTTTCCAAATTCGCTTCAATTTCTTTTTTTAAATCCAAAATATTTTTTATCGCTTCTTTAATCTGGACTATTTTTTCTTCTTTAAATTTTACTTCACCAGTAATTTTTTCCATAATTTATATAGAATTACCTAAATTTTTGTCCCTTCGGGACATCACCCGTAGGGGCGATCGTCCTACGGATGACCACCCGTAGGGCGGCAATTTACAATGAAATTCTGTCCCCTCGGGACATCTCCCGCAGGGAGACAATTTACCCGCCAAAATTTTCCGGCCTTTGAAAATTTTAAAAAAATTTAGAGTTAGGAAACGATAAAGTGCTAAAATAATCATCTTCTGTTTCAGCTCTTCTTATAAGTTCAACTTCTCCATTTTCTTTTAATAAAAGCTCTTTGCATCGCAATTTTCCATTATAATTAGAACCCATTGGTCTGCCATGAGCTCCTGCGTCATGGAGCGTTATAATATCATCGACTTCAATTTCTGGCAAAGGTCTATCTATGGCAAATTTGTCGTTATTCTCGCAAAGAGAACCATGGACATCGTAAATATGATCTAATAATAAATTTTCTTTTCCTAATACACTAATATGATGATAAGCCCTGTATGTCGCCGGCCTCATAAAATCAACCATAGAAGAATCAAGCCCTACAAAATTTTTATACTTTTTAACCACATGTCTAACTTTTGAAACAAGAAATCCATATGGTCCGGTTATTACTCTTCCGCATTCCATAACAATTTTTAATGGAGCAAATCCGTGAGTAATAATTTTTTCTTCATAAAGTTTTTTTATAGCATTGGAAACAAATTCAATATCAACTGGTTTTTCTTCTGGTTTATAATCCACGCCAATGCCGCCGCCAAGATTTACAAATTCAAATTTAATGTTTAATTTTTTTGAAAGTTCCGCGACCAATTCAAATAACATATCAGCTGTTTGAATTAGATATTTTGAGTCAAGCATATTTGATACGATCATTGTATGCAATCCAAATCTTTTGACCCCTTTTTCTTTCATTATTTTATAGCCCTCAAAAAGTTGAGTGCGAGTTAATCCATATTTTGCTTCTTTTGGGTCGCCAATAATTTCATTGCCTGTTCTTTGCGACCCGGGATTATAGCGAAAACAAATAATTTCTGGTATGCCAGCGCATTTTTCCAAAAAGGAAGTGTGGGTGATGTCGTCTAAATTTATTATTGCTCCCAGTTCTCTTGCTTTTTTAAATTCTTCTTGCGGCGTATCATTTGAAGAAAACATAATTTCTTCTCCAATAATTCCGGTTTTTTCAGCAAGCATTAGTTCCGGCAACGAACTGCAATCAACGCCAAAATTTTCTTGTTTTAAAATTTCCAAAATATACGGATTTGGACAGGCCTTAACGGCAAAATAATTTTTAAACCCCTTACCAACTACCCATTCAAATGCCTTGTTCAATCTTCTGGCAATTTGCCTGATTCCTTTTTCATCATAAATAAGAAAAGGCGTTGGATATTTTTTTATTACTTTTTCTATTTGTTTTTTTGTAAATGGTATTTGTCTTATCATATTTTAATTTAATTTCTAATTTTATTTTTTACAAAATATAATAAACATTTTTTATTTTACCAAAAATTAAAAAATAAATCAAAAGCTTGACATTTTATTTTGTTTCTGATAAGTTAAAAATAGAACATTGACAATTGTTATTGTTGCCGATGGAATTTAAAAAAAGGAGGATGGAAATGAAAGACATAAATATTGTTGATGATAAAAAGAGGAGTGAAATTAGGCTTACTCGTGAAAAAATTGGTGTGAACCCTTCTCTCAAAGACAAAGAAAAACCACACCAAACCCCAACGGACACCAATACTCTTGCTCAAAAGGTGTTAGCGCTGGGTCTTTGCGGGATCGTGAAGTGCCGCTAGGCATAAAATAGCACGAGAGAAAAATGCTTAATGAGGCAGGCCCATACTAATGGTCTGCCTATTATTTTTATTAAAAAACATTCTTATATTCCGCAAAATATGAGAATGTTAAAACAAAAAATCAAAAACATTCCAAATTAAATACGCGAATTTTTAATTATACTTTGTATAATCTGCATTCGCTCCACAATGAAATTAAAATTTCATTTTACTCGCTCATTTGATTATAATTTCAAATTATTTTAAGTAAATCAAAATATTTTTCTCTTGATATTTTCGCTGTTTTTAAATTATTTTTTATAATGAAAACCTGCACCTCTTTTTCTTTGGGAATCACTATTGGTCTATTAAATCCTGATTTTATTAAAACCATATGATCTCCAGAAATTCTATCTAATTTCCAATCATCTAATTCAAAAATTCTAATTAATTTTCGCCAATGGAGAGGAATAATTCTTGCCATTTTTATACCTTTAGTTCTACGGGAGAAATCAAGATCTTGGGCGGAAACCATGCTTTATTCTTTTGAATAAATCCTGATTCTTGAAGTATCTCTTTTAGGGTACCTATTTTTTTAGCTGTATAAACGAAAAGTTCAATCGCTTCTCCAAGTTTTTTTTCTGCTTGCTCAAAATTCTTCCCTTGACTGGCTATGTCAAATTCTGGATTATAAGCAATACAATATTTTCCCTCTTTCCAAATTTTAAATGTAAGCAATGATCGCATATATTTTTATGCTTCAATTTTATCAAGTTCAAAATTAAAAGTCAAATTATTTTTAATGCTTTCAACCGCTTCTTCAATATCTTTTCTGTGACCAAAAGCGCTTAAACGGAAATAACCTTGTCCGCTTGGACCAAAACCAGATCCAGGAGTTCCCACAACATGTGTTTCATTTAGTAATTTATTAAAAAAATCCCAAGAATCCATTCTATTTGGAATTTTTATCCAAAGATATGGCGCATTTTCTCCTCCATAAACTTTTAAACCAATCGATTCTAAACCTTGTTTTATTATTTTTGCATTAGTCATATAATAATCAGCTAATATTTTGCATTCTTTTTGTCCTTGTTCAGTTAATGCCACTAATCCTCCCTCTTGAGCGATATTTGAAGCTCCATTAAAAAAAGTGGTTTGTCTTCTATTCCACATATTATTTAATTCTCCAAATTCGCTATTTTCAACTATCAAATCTTTAGGAACAATTGTCCAACCTAATCTTATTCCAGTAAATCCAGCTATTTTTGAAAAACTATTTATTTCAATTGAACATTTTTTTGACTCTTCAATTTCATAAATACTTTTTGGCAAATCAGAATCAGAAATAAAAGCTGAATAAGCCGCATCAAAAATAATAATCGCTTTATTTTTTATAGCATAATCCACAAATTTTTTTAATTGTTCTTTAGTGGCTGTGGCGCCAGTTGGATTATTTGGAAAACACAAATAAATAATATCAACTTTTTTATTCGGAATTTCCGGGAAAAAATTATTTTCTTCAACACAAGGCATATAAACTATTCCATCGTATTGTCCTTTTTTTTCATTAAATTTATTGGTTCTGCCCGCAATAACATTAGTGTCAACATAAACTGGATAAGAAGGATCTTGAACAGCAATAATATTTTCTAAGCTAAAAATAGATTGTATATTGGCGGTGTCTGGTTTTGCTCCATCGCTTATAAAAATTTCCGAAATATCCAAAATAATTCCTTTTTTCTCGTAATGCTTTACAAGCGCTTCTCTTAGACATTTATCTCCTTGCTCATCTCCGTAACCACTGTATGTTTCAGCTTTGCCAAGTTTTTCAACTCCAAAATGAAGCCCCTTCAAAATAGTTGGCGTTATTGATTCGGTAGTATTGCCTATGCCAAGCTTCATTATTTTAATTCCCGGATTAGTTTCGGTGAATTCTTTTGTTCGTCTTGCTATTTCCTGGAATAAATATCCAGCTGATAATTTCCTATAATTTGAATTAATTTTTGCCATATTTTATTTTTTATTTTTTTTATTTTTTATTTTTTAAAATTTAGACGGACGAGTGCCGAAAATACACATCAGAAATACTTTTTGAATATCCCTCACCTTTTTTCCTGAAGGAAAAAAGGTGAGGGGTTTAATGCTCCACCCAAATGTCTATGGCTTATTTTACCAAAATTAAAAAATGCTTTAAAAAAGATCTGAATGTGAGCATATCATTAGCAACAAAATAGTTATGATGGATTTTTCTATTTTATAAATAAGAAGTGTGTCTGGTTTTATATGACATTCAAAACAATTTTTAAATTCACCAGTTAAACAATGATTTAAATTTTTTAATGGCAGTTTCCCCCCTTTAATTAAAATATCTAAAATTTTTTCTAATTCTTTAAGAACGACGCGATTATGTTTATAATGCTTCAAATCTTTCTTAAAATGATTGGAGAATTTCAATAAAAACATAAGCTAATCTTTTAAAGCCGCCTTAATAAGCGCTGACCCTTTTTTAAAAAAATTATTGGTATTTTTTGCGTCCTTGATTGATTCGCGTAAAATCTCAGCTCTGCGCAAGGTAAATCCATTTTCGTCCCTTAATTCACAGGGAAAATTTTTTGAATTTATTACTTGACGAAAAAAAATTTTAATTGCTGAGCTCATGTCCATTCCCAAACTTTCTAAAACTTTTTTTGCTTCGTTTTTAGTTTTTGAGTCAATGCGAATTTGAATTTGCTCATTATTTTTATTAGTAAGCATATTTTTTAAAAAATTTAAAATAATTATTATTGTATTGCATTTTTATTTAATTGTCAATACATAAAATAACTTTAATATTTGAATGTTAAAATAAAAATCAAAAATAATTCTAATTTAAATGTGCGATTTTTGATTTCAATTTATCAAAATTATAAATTCTTAATTCACCATAATTCATTTCAAGATGAGCAATGTCTTTGTCAGATATTTTTTCAATGTATTTTATCAAAGCCCTTAGCGCGTTGTGGCTGGCAACCACTAAAACATTTTTGCCTTGTTGCAAATCTTTTTCAATGTATTTTTTGAAAAACGGAACTGTTCTCTCATAAACATGTTCCAAGCTCTCTCCTTCTGGCGGAGCGACTTGATAACTTCGCCGCCATTGCTGGACCTTTTTTACCCCGTATTTTTTTATTATTTCTTTTTTGTTTAGCCCTTGAAGTTTTCCATAATATCTTTCATTTAAAACCTCTGAAACATAAACAGGAATGTCATCTTGGCTTATGTCTTTGAAATGTCCGCGCTCCTTCATTTTGCCCGCGTCAAGATGGACAAAAATAGGATATTTTTTATCGTGTTCCAAAATTCTGGCTATCGTATCCATATTTCTGAAAAGCCGAGCGCAATAAATTGCGTCAATTTTAAATGAAAATATTTTTTTTGCGAGCGCTTTTGCCGCTTTTGATTGATTCTCTGCCAATGGCGTGTCAACCCAGCCATTAAATCTGTTTTCCTCATTCCACCGCGATTGAAGATGACGCAATAAAAATAATTTAGACAATAACATAAGCGAAAAGCGCAAAGCGCAAAGTGAAAAGTTTCAACGGAAAATTTAAAACAAAAAATGTAAAGAGAAAAACAACAATGTAAAGTTTAAAACTTTTTTGAATTTTGAACAATGAGTAATAGTGTATCATACATAAAACAGAATGTCATTTGCCCAGATAAACTCCATTTCGCGAGACGAGAAGTAGCACAGCGTCGGGCATTGAACAATTCTATGGAATTGTTCAATGACTACCTCAGGATAACCTCAATTATTTTTTGAAAATCTTTGGGCAGCTGTTGGTTGAAAGAATAAAAAACATGTCCCGCAGTTCCCTGCGCCTCTAAAATGTCTAAATTTTTTAATAACGCCAAATGGTTTGAGGTGGCCTTAAAGGAAATTCCAAGATATTCCGCAATATCGGTAACATTTATCTTTCGGCCATTGATTAAAAGTTTAATTATTTTGAGCCTGTTAATATTTGATAGGGTTCTAAAAATTATTGTCCATCTTTTCATATTTTTTTCATTGATAATTGATAATTGATAATTGATAATTTTTTAATAAATGGGACTTTTTTATCATAGGACAATTCTATGGAATTGTACAATGGTTCAAGTAGAATTTTATTTTTGGGATGTACCATAGGACAATTCTATAGAATTGTCCTATGGTACATTTGCTTAATTTTTTGTGTTTTTATTGGACAAATAAACATTCCAACATTTTTAAAAACCCTAAATTACGAAATGGAAAAATATTAGAGCTTTGCCCCATCAAACAAGACGAAACATTTCATAAATTTTAAAAAAATTATGTGTTTTACCTTGAATTATAAAATGGATAAAATTGTTAAATTAATGCTCTGCAAAAAGGGTTTTGAATGAATGGAGGCGGGCGGGTATTCCATTCAAAATCCTTTTTGCGAGCATTAACTAATTTCGCAATTCAAGGTATTTTAATTTTTCGCGTTGGCGCTCGCATTAACCCAAACGGCCCAGCATTCCCAAGCCCAAATAAAAAGCCAAAATATAAGATCCTCCATAACTAACAAAAGGCAAAGGAATTCCAACCACAGGCAAAAGCCCTAATGTCATTCCTATATTTATAAAGCTTTGAGAGATTAATAAAAATGCAAATCCTATCGCAAAAAGCCGTGTAAAATTGTCTTCAGCCAATAAAGCAACTTTCATTATCTGTGAAAAAAGAAAAATTATAAAAAAAATGAGAATAAGAATTCCAAAAAATCCTGTTGCTTCGGCAATGGAAGCAAAAATAAAGTCGGTTTGCGAAGATGGTAAAAAACCATACTGAATTTGAGAATTGTTGCTAATCCCCTTTCCCCAAAAACCTCCGGAACCAATGGCAATTTTTGACTGATTAATATTCCAAGAAATTCCCTGAAAATCGATTTTTGGATTTAAAAAACTGATAACTCTCTCTTTTTGATAATTCTTTAACCAAAATTGCCAAGCAGCAACAAAAATAATTAAAGCCACTAGCCCCAAAATTAAAAAATGCCGTATCCCGAGCCCTGAAAAAATAACAATACCCAACCAAACAAAAATTAAAATAAACGCAGAACCAAAATCCGGCTGAAATAAAATCAGAAAAAAGGGAATTGCCAAATAAAGCAAGGAAAAAAAAATGGACTGAAATCTTTTAATTTCTATGTGCCGAACAGCAAAATATTTACTCAAAATAGCAATCAAAAAAATAGCGGCAAAAGGCACGGGATCAAAAGAAAAAATTCCTAATTTATACCATCCTTTATCTCCTTTTATTTCTACTCCAAAAAAATATAAACCCAAAAGAGCGATAAGAGAGAGAAAATAAAGCGCGAAAATAAAATAGGAATTATGTTTTAAAAATTTCAAATCAAAAAAATTAAGCAAAATAACCAAAAAAACAGAAAAAGCAAAAAAAATAAGCTGCTTTTTAAAATAAAAAAAATTCCCTTGCGCCGAAGAAAAACTATAAATACTCAAAAGCCCGAATAAAGTCAAAGCAAAAGCCGGTAAAATCAACGGCCAATTAAAATTTTTTAAAAATTTAAGAAAGTTCATGTTTGTTGACGCTTATATTTTTTACGCTTGGTTTGCGATGCTGATAAACTCGTCGGGATTTAAAGAAGCGGCGCCCACCAAAACTCCGTTGATTTCTTTTTCTTTTAAAAACTCGTAAGCGTTTTGGGAATTAATACTTCCACCATAAATAATAGGAATTTTTTTCCCGATTTTTTGACCAAAAATTTGGACGATATTTTTTTTTATAAACAAAATGCCTTCCAATGCTTCCGCAACAGAGCAGGGGCCATTAGGGCTAATAGCCCAGACCGGCTCGTAGACAACAATTAAATTGGCGAGAAAGCGGGCCGGCAAACCAATAATTTTTTTTAGACATTTTTTTAATTGTGTTTTTAAAACTTTTTTTGTCTGGCCTGTCTCTCGCTCTTTTTTTGTTTCGCCAATACAAAGAATGGCTCTCAAATCATTTTTTAAAACTGCCTCCACTTTTTTACTTATCATTTCATCGGTCTCGTTAATATATTGCCTCCGCTCTGAATGGCCAAGTATAACATATTGACAGCCCAAATTTTTAAGCATTAAGGCCGAAATTTCTCCCGTGAACGCGCCTCTGTTTTTTAGCGAATTTTCCCAAAAACAATCTTGCGAGCCCAATTTGACATTTGACATTTGCCTAAGGCCTGACGGCTCGGCCGTATAAGGACATTTGACATTTGATAGATAAACAAATGGCGGACAAATTACCACCTCTACATTTTTTAAATTTTTTGTCGCTTTTTTTATTGAATCAAAAAGCCGCTTTGCTGATTGCAAAGTCGCGGGGTTCATTTTCCAATTAGCAACAATTATTTTTTTCATTTCTTTAATCACATTTACAATTTACAACCGAAGAAAAATTTACCAAGATCGGGTCTTGGTAAATTGCCATCTGTTTTCCATTGTCTTTCTTTTCCAATTTTACGGATCTCGGACAATTCTTGTATACAAAGAAGCATTTTTGGAAAATGGATTAGAAATTGGTAAGTAAAAATCATAATTATTAGCCATCCAGAATTGTTCTTGGTTGAAAGGATTTGGGGTGGATGACCAAAAAGAACGA
>JAHJSK010000092.1 GCA_018830365.1 Patescibacteria group bacterium
AACGCTGAAAGTGTAGCTTCTGCGGGCTGGCATATCCTGCCGGCAGGCAGGCGCTGCCCGAAATGCCTTGATGGCGAAATTGGCAAACCTGCCTGCCGGCAGGCAGGCGCTGCCCGAAATGCCTTGATGGCGAAATTGGCAAACGCGCTAGCTTCAGGAGCTAGTCCCTAAAAAGATTGTGGGTTCGAATCCCACTCAAGGCAAATCAAGGCAGGCGGGGCATACCTGCCTACCGCAGGCAGGCGCGCAATGTTCAGAACATTGTCCTGAAAGGGTTAGAGGTTCAAATCCTCTCAGAGGCACCAATTCCGAATAAACTCAAAGTTCAAATGTCCTTATGCGGCCGAGCCGTCAGGATATAATGCAAAACTTAACCTGCCTGCATCGGCTACGCCTGCCCGCATTGCTATGCCCGCCTGCAACGCTATGCGAAGCATTGCGGGCAGGACAAAGGCGTTGCAGGCGGACCCGACTGCAACGATGTAGCAACTTCGGGTGAGTGTAGCTGATGTAGGTAGGATGCAAAATATGTTGTCAGTAATTTTTTGCTTAAATTCATTATTATTTGGCAGTATATTAAAGTAGAGGCAATAATCTCATTAAATCACTTTAAACATTTAATCATTCCAAACATATGAACATTAAAACAACTTTATCAATTTCCGAGGCGCAAAAAAAATTTTTTGATATTGCCACTGATGTGCAAAAACCAGGAATACATTTCACTTTTACCGAAAAAGGACGACCAAAGGCCGTTTTAATGTCTGCTGAAGAATTTGAGTCATGGCAGGAAACCATGGAGGTGATGCGAGAGTTTCCTGATCTATATAAAGACATAAAAAAAACAGATCGTGCGGTTAAAACGGGAGAATATAAAAAATGGGCAACATTAGACGATATTATGGTCAAATACGGTTATATCGTTGCCGATAAAGGTAAAACTAAATATGGCGTGGGAAATAAGAATCGAAAAAAAAGCGCAAAAAGAATTAAATAAAATTTCTACTCAATATCAACAAAGAATTGCGGCCGCTTTACTAATTATCGCAGGCAATCCTTTTGTCGGGAAAAAATTAGACGGCAAATTGACTGGACTTTATTCGCATAAAATTTGGCCATACCGAATAATTTATAAAATTTATAAGAAAATATTACTTATTGTTGTTATTCGCATCGGACACCGGCAAGGAATTTATTAAATTTTAAGACAAATGGAAATTCAGGTTGATGATTTGATAAAATAATTTTATGAAAACTAAAAATGTAAAACTTGTAGTATTTGTTCCGATTTCTTACGCTGATGCTATTCGTAAAGCTCTATGCGAAACTGGCGCTGGGAAAATGGGTAATTATGATTTTTGCTCTTTTTCTTCTTCTGGTATTGGTCGTTTTCGCGGAAATGAAAAATCGAATCCCGCTATTGGCAAATCTGGAAAATATGAAGTTGTTGAAGAAGAAAAAATTGAGGTAATTGTGCCGCGAGAAATTTTAAATGAAGTTATTGAAAAAGTTAAAGCCGTTCATCCATACGAAGAAGTTGCTATGGATATTTATCCCTTGGAAAATTTATGAAAACTACAATTTTAGTAATTGGAATAGTTAAGAATGGAGATCGGGTTTTGCTTCGCAAAAAGCCCGATGGTTCGCTGCCATACAAGGAAACATGGTATTTATTCGGCGGCGAACTCAATGTTGATAATCAAAACACAGATGAGGTTTTAATATCAACTTTAAAAAAGCAAACTGGGGTAGATATTAAAACCACTGAACGCCTATGCTGGGATACAGAAATGAAACTTGACCACGACGGGAATATGACTTTTTACATCTATCTCGATTATTTGTGCGAGTATATTTCCGGCGATTTTGTCCCAGCCGAAGGAATCGAAAAATTAGAGTGGGTTCCAATAGAGCGACTTTCGAGCTATGATTTGGTTCCACCTTCTCAAAAGTTGTTAAAAAAAATTGGTTATTTATAGGATTGGCGGCGAAAAAATCAGTTGGCGATTTCGCCTTTTGGGAGAAGAAAATTTTTTAATGCTAATATTTTTATTTGTTTGAAAATTGATTCACCCGCCTAAATTTTTAAAATAAAATTTTGGCGGGTGAATTAAAAATTCATTCAAAATTGGGATTTGAAAATTGTCACCCTACGGGTGATGTCCCGAAGGGGCAAAAATTGCGAGCAAGCGCTGTAAAACTATGCTATCAAAACAACCAAATCTACGAATTATTCCGCTTGGCGGACAAGAAGAAGTGGGCCGCAATATGACGGTGTTTGAATATGGTTCTGACATCGTGATTTTGGATATGGGACTGCAATTCCCGGAAGAAGATATGCCGGGAATTGACTATGTCATTCCCGATGTCAATTCTCTCAAAGGAAAAGAAAAGAATATCCGCGGAATTTTATTAAGCCATGGACACTTAGATCATATCGGCGCTTTGCCTCATCTTTTGCCAAAACTTAATTGGCCGACTGTTTACGCGAGTAAGCTAACATTAGTATTGGCTCGCAAACGATTTGAGGAAGCGCGGCTTCTTAAATTTTTCAAAAGTTACGAAATAAGAACAGAACAAGAACATTTGCAATTAGGCAATTTCAAAATCAATTTTTTTACCGCCACTCACAGCATTATGGATTCCTTAGGAGTGATTATCCAAACACCAATGGTCAATGTTATTCACCTTGGGGATTGGCGTTATGATAGAAATCCAACGAGTGGCTCGCCAACTGATTTTTCTCATTTGGCTAATTGGAATACGGAAAAAATCCCATCGCTTTTAATGATGGAAGCAATTGGTTCAACAAAAGAAGGGTATCAAATATCAGAACAAGAAATTTACAAAAATGTTAAACAGATATTAGAAAACGCTCCTGGCCGCGTTGTTATTGCTACTTTTTCTTCAATGGTGGAACGGGTTGGTTGGATTATTAAAATCGCCGAGCAATTGAATAAAAAAGTGGTTCTTGACGGTTATTCAATGAAAACAAATATTGAAATAGCAAAAAAACTTGGCTACTTAAAATTTAATGAAAAAACTATAATAAATGTCAAAAGCATCAATGGTTATCCAAATAATAAAATTATTGTTATTTGCACTGGCGCGCAAGGCGAGGATAGGGCAGTTTTGATGCGAATTGCTAATCACGAACACCGCCACATTAGATTGAAAAAAAGCGACACTGTTGTTTTTTCTTCTTCGGTTATTCCTGGAAATGAGCGCACTATTCAACGATTAAAAGACAATTTATACCGCCAATGCGACAATGTTATTCACAAAGAAATTATGGATGTTCATGGCGGCGGGCATGGTCAAATTGAAGACATTAAACTTTTGATTAGACAGGCCAAGCCAAAATACCTTTTGCCGGTTTACGCTAATCACTATCTTTTGTGCGAAGCGGCCAAAGTGGCGGGGACTATCGGTTTTCCCGCCAATAATATCTTCATTCTTGATAATGGAAGTATTTTGGAAATTTCGGAGCAAGAAATAAAAATCGCTGAAAAAAAAAATACCAATTGATTATATTATGGTTGACGGTTTAGGGGTTGGCGATATTGGCGAAATAGTTTTGCGGGATCGGCAAATGCTTGCCAAGGACGGAATGTTTGTAATCGTGGCAACAATTGACCATAAAACAGGAAAAGTGCAGGGGTCTCCTGATATAATTTCAAGGGGTTTTGTTTATTTAAGAGAGTCAAAAGAGCTTCTTATGGAAACAAGAAGAAAAGTCATTGGAATAATTAATCAGACAGCCAGCGCTGACGGAACAAGCAATTGGACTTATGTTAAAAGCGAATTGCGAAATAAAATTGGCGAATTTCTTTTTCAAAAAACAGAGAGAAGGCCAATGGTTTTGCCAGTAGTTATAGAGGTCTGATGCCGCTTATGAAATTTTTGTCCCTTCGGGACATCTCCCACAGGGAGATCACCCTACGGATGATCACCCGCAGGGCGATCGTCCTACGGATGATCACCCGTAGGGTGACAATTTACCCGTCCAAATTTTTCAAAAATTGCATATCTGATGTAAATGTGATAAAATTGATTTATAAGCTCTTTTAAAAAAACATATAAGCGTTGCTCCAGAAATCTGGGTTTAAAATTTTAAAACTAGATTTCTGGAGCAAGTGTCCAGAAGTTTGATTAAAGGAGGTAAAGAATGAAGACGAAAGAAAAGAGAGAAAAGAGAAAAAAGAAAGAAAAAAATGAGTGCGGGGAAGCAAAAATTATAAATTTACAATTGTCTGAATTGCAAATTCACAGATTAAAAAGTTTGCTTGAATGGGAACGGCGGTCGGCAGAAGGTAATAAATTCTGGATTTTGGGAGAGCCTTCTGGCTATAACTAATGAGGAGGTGAGGACACAATGAAAAAGATACTTTTTGTGGAGCCAATGGGTACATCTTCTAATGTATTTAGCAAGTATATGAAGATTCCGCTCCTGGGCCCTGTTATTCTTGGCACAATAGCTAAAGAGGCAGGCTTTGATGTATCTATCATTAACGAGAATATTATTGACCGAAGGATACAGGCTAATGAGCTTCTTGGTGTTGATATACTCTGCCTGAGCTGTATAACCGCTACAGTAGATAGGGGAAAGGAAATAGCCAATGAGTATAAAGCCTTAAGAAGGGCTAATGGTTTAGAGGCAAAGACGATAATTGGTGGCATTCAT
>JAHJSK010000093.1 GCA_018830365.1 Patescibacteria group bacterium
AAATCATTTATATCTCTGACTACCGTGATTCTTGATATTTTTTCTTTGTTTTTCTCTTCCAAATAATTCTTAACCTCTTGATTGCTAACGCTTTCTTTTTCTCTAATAAATTCCAAAATATTAAATTGTCTTTTAGATAATCTTTCCATATTTCTTGCTAATTATTTATTGTATCGGAATTTGAATAAATCCCTTATTCTTCCTGCATTTTGACTAAAATTTCTAAGCAGAGGATTTCTTAAGTATTTGTTATTTAATTTTACTTGAAAATTTATTCATTAAAAAATTGAAAATTGATTGAAAATTAAAAATTTAAAATTGAAAATTTGCGCAAAATTTGTCTTACAAATTTTGCTTATTTTATATCATTAAATTTACTTAATTGTATCATTTTGAAACAATTAATGCAACAATAAATAACATAAAAAAATACACCAAAGATTTTGGTGTGGGCAAATAATCGCAAAAGAGATTTTATTAAGCGCCATTTTTTGAAAATTTAAGAATTGTTTGTTCAAGATGTCGTTTTGGGAAATTCTCTTTTGAAATGCAACTTTTTTCGACCAAAACTGGATTAAAAATTTGCACATTCTATCTATTCCGCTAAAGACAAAGAACGAAAGAACACACAAATTATCTATTCTTTTCTCGTTCCACTACTTTAAAAATCCTTACACGGCTTGATATTTTCAGTATTTTGGCAAGTTGCATTTGAGGGTAGAATTTAACGTTTTATACATATGACTATTATATACTAATACTATAAATTAGTCAAAAGAAATTTTTGCGATTGCTTATAACCTTCTAAAAATTTATCATGTATCGGAAAGTATTTTTCTGAAAGCAGATGGATGTTTAAGTTCACCCTGTTAAATGCCCTGAAGGGCAATTCGCCAAAGGCGAATTATTTAACAGGGTAAATTAACCATCCTATTGCCGCGCTGTGCCAGTGCCCCGATAAGGGGCATATTTGGTCTCGCCAGTGCAATTTTTTTCAGAAGAGAAAAATTGCTTATCTGGTTATGGTAGTCTTATGAAAAAAATCTACTGGCGGATAGAACAAAAATATTTTTAGATATTTTCCGCGCAATATTATTTTTATAAATCACCTGAACAAGAGGTATATTGCCAAGCGCTTCTGCTTGTCTTATATTATGGTTTGCCACATTTTCATCATTTAATTTTGCTTCAAGCATTAGCCACGGCGTATTATTTTTTGTTATCAAAAAATCGGTTTCCTGTCCATTTCTGTTTTTTATAAAATAAAGTCCGAAATCACCAAATCCATTATCTTTCCAAAATGTAATTAAATTAAATAATTCAAATGCAATATAGTTTTCAAATCTAAAGCTCAAATCTTCTACTCTTGTCCAATCAAAAAAATAATATTTTTTTTCTTTTTTAATTGAACGGACAATTTTACCCGTATAAGATGAAATTTTGAATATAAGATAACCTAATTCAAGTAAATACAAATAATTTTTTATTGCTGGATAGCTCATTTCCACATCATTTATCAAAGAATTTATTGAAAGCGGGCTGCCAATTTTTGTCGGTAAGACAGCAAAAAGGTTTGCCACATTTTCAAGATTTCTCACGCCGCTTAAATCGCGCAAATCTTCTTTTAACACAGCGTCCAAATAATTGTTTTGCCACATTTTGTGGATATTTTTCTTTGTTTCTGAAAGTGGTTCGGGAAAACCGCTGAATTTAAGCAATAAATCAAGCTCTTTTTGATAATATTTTGGTTCTTCAATATTTTTTTCAACAAAACTCATTCCATTTTTTTCAGGTTTTTGCATTGAATAATTATTGCGCTCCGTAGAAGCAACCAACTCTCTTAATGAAATTGGAAAAAGATGAAAAAGAAAATATCTTCCCGCTAAACTATCGCCGGATTTTCTAAGCAAATCAAGCCGCGCGCTGCCCGTAATAATGAATCTGATTTTTCCTTTTTCAGCATCATAAAAATCTTTTAATATATTTTTCCATTTCGGCATTTTATGTATTTCGTCAAAGCATATCCATTTTCTATTACGGCTAGGCAAACCTAAAATGTCATCGCTATAAAAATAAGGATTTTTGTGATATTTATCTCTAACCTCTCTTCTGTCCCAATTATAATAGAGTTTCCCCAGTTTTTTTTCTTTCAAAAATTTGACGGCAAGCGTAGTTTTTCCTGTTTGTCTTGGACCGGCAATAAATCTCATTTTTTCTTTGTAATCGTCAGAAAATATATAT
>JAHJSK010000094.1 GCA_018830365.1 Patescibacteria group bacterium
CATGCTTGCGGCAATTCTTTTGCTTCTGCAGAACATAAAATTTTATCAAATCCTTCAGCAAATTCTTTCCGCGTTTTTATATTGGGACAACCCTTGGAACCATCAGAACAAATAAATTCCACGATGCCATTTTTAACATAACCATATTTTGCCACATTTTTCTCGCCAAATTCTTTTAATTCCGGAACAAGCTCTATGGCAATCACTTTTCCAGCTGGTTTTAATTTTTGTGTTTTTTGTTTTGATTTTAACTCTTTGCTGTTCACTATGCGAGCCAAAAGAGCGCTCGTCCACCCCGAGCCCGAACCAATGTCTAAAATTTTATCTCCATAAACAGGTTGCAAAAGTTCTAACATAAAAGCCACGGTCAAGGGCTGGGAAATTGTTTGCTCATAACCAATAGACATTGCCTGATTTAGCTCTGCCAATGTTTCTTTGTTTTCTGTTTTAACGACTAAAAAATCTTTCCTTTTTA
The DNA here is from genome assembly GCA_018830365.1 of Patescibacteria group bacterium. Taxonomy (GTDB): domain Bacteria; phylum Patescibacteriota; class Minisyncoccia; order Minisyncoccales; family CG1-02-41-26; genus PFMI01. The sequence goes on from JAHJSK010000094.1 coordinate 476, forward strand.
TTTTTCTAAAAGCGTCAATAATTCTCGGCGTTTTTAGCCATCCTTGTTTAATTAAATCGTCAATTAAATTCATTTTTTACTTTTAACTCCGCGCTAAATGCTGCCAACAGTGGTTGGATAACCTTTTGTCAAAAACCAAATAGCCAACAAAAACATAATTATGACAAAAATAATATCAAATAATTTACCAAAGCTCATAGTATAAAAAACTTAAAGCGAAAAACGAAAAACACAAAACTTGAATAAATTAAGGGATTACGAATAATTTCAAATTACAGATTTCAAATTTAATTGTTAATTGTTAATTGTTAATTGTTAATTCACTGCGGGTCTGTCAGGAGTTGAACCTGAAACCTTCGGTTTTGGAGACCGACGCTCTGCCAGTTGAACTACAGACCCAATCTCAAAAATTTTTCCGTATGTACACAGCAAAAGACGCTCCAAAAATTACAATTCCGCAATTTGAAATAATTTCTTTTTTACTTCCGCTATACCTTTTCGAACACTTGTAACATATTTCACGTCCCCAGAAGTACCTCTTTTTTCATATTTTTCAAGTTTTGGGTCATTTTCAGAAAAAGCAATGCATTCCTTTGCATATTGTAAAATTTTATTATAAAATTCTTTTGCGTTTGGATTTTTTCTTACTTTATCCAACGTGTCAAACACTTCACGCTCCCAACGAGAAACATAATTATCATACGAAGAATCTTCTTGATAAGTGCTTAAACTCCAGCCTTCTCCGACTGGTTTAAAAATTCCTCTATTTTTTGCAAGAATATACTCGCGGAAATATCCGCTGTTTGCGTATTCAATATAATCCTTAAATTGAGCTACTTCCTTACTCATTCCTAAACGCTCATACTCCGCAACAATTTCTCGCACACCAGAAAACAATTCCAGTAATCGTTCGTCATCCTCTTCTAAGTTATATTCGTTTTGAATTTGGTCAGAAATTTTTTCGACTGTCATTTTTAAAATTTTTTTCTGTGTTCCCGAAAGTTTTTCTTGTTCAAGCGATTTTAAAAAAGAAAGATATTTTTCCTTATTCTCGATATTTATTTTTATGCTTCCAAGTGCGTAAATTTCATTCTCATCAAAATTGCCAAGTTTATTCGGGGACTCAAGATTAAGCCCGAGTTTATTGAGTGTAGGATTATATCTATTTTCCAAGTCATCAATAGTAAGATTTTTTTGTATTTCTTTTTGTAATTTCTCTAACCCTTCATCCATCTTTATCTCGCCCTCTTCATTTATCGTTTTGTCGCTCATTCCTTCCAATAAAGCAGTGCCCATGCTTCGCCCAAACCACGTGCCCTCACTATGTTCTTTATCATATTGTTCAAGGTCATTCACAAAAGCGTCAAGAGCTTTATTGTCAAATCTTTCAGTATTTTTTTGTAGAAATTCTCCTTTCATAAATTTAAAATTTTTTATAAAACAAAACTAATGTTCCTTATTGCAACAATTATTTCTTCACCTCTTTGTGCAAAACATGCTTTTTGCAAAATTTGCAAAATTTTTTTAGCTCTAATTTCCCTTCCATGTTTTTTGATTTATGGGCATAATAATTAATGTTTTTGCATTCACTACACTGAAGCTTAATAAATGGTTTTCTTTTTTTTGCTGCCATATTTTTTAATTTTTAATTTTTATCAAACAAGTATTTTTTAAAAAATGCTTCACCCAACCAGAAATCACAAAGCCGAGGATGGGAATTGAACCCATGGCCTCTTTCTTACCAAGAAAGCGTTCTGCCACTGAACTACCCCGGCGACTCGCTGCGATTAGCCCAAAACAAAATAAATTAAGCTCCCAAAATTTTGACTGAAAATTTCAAGGGAATTCATGGGATTGATAAATTCGGGACGCAAAAATGCGCTTGAACTATTCTTAGAATAGAGCATTAATAAAAAAAGTCAAATTTTGCCGCCTTTCCTTGGTCCGCCAAAACTCACAAATATAGACATGAGTCATTCACAATTTGTCCACATGTTTTCAACAAATTTTGCTTTTTCATTGATTTTTCAAGACATTTGCATTACTCTAAAATTAAACTGATAATGAAAAATCAGTCCTTCATAATTTTCAATTTTCAATCCCAATTGCAACCCTATGGGGAGTCGCCAAAGGCGACAGCAATGAATTTTTAATTTACAATTTTCAATTGCAACCCTATGGAGAATCCACTTAAGAGCGTTCATAAATGTTCTAATTTTAAAATTCAAAC
>JAHJSK010000095.1 GCA_018830365.1 Patescibacteria group bacterium
TATAATTTGTCTGCGATAGCAGACATTTTGTTTTAATTTTGCGCTTTGCGCTTTTCACTCCCGCCTGCAACGCTTTGCCCGCCAGAAACGCTGTATCTACTGCGGGCTGGCGTAGCAATGCGGGCAGGTTGCGCTTTATTTTCGCTTTTCGCTTTTCGCTTTTCGCTTAAATATTATGGCCATTTCTAAAGAAAAAAAACAAAAAATAATCGCTGATTTGGAAGAAAAAATAAAAAAACAAAAAACCATAGTTTTTGTTGATTTTAATAATTTGGACTCCAAATCGTTTTTTGATCTAAGAAAAAAATTAAAAAAAGCAGAGTGTCTTTTAAAAATAACTAAAAAAACTTTATTAGAAAAAACTTTTGATAAATTATCAGAAAAAAATTTTTTAGAAGAAATCAAAAAAATCAAAACGCAATTAGCGCTCGTTTTTGGTTTTGATGATGAAATAACCCCGAGTAAAATTTGTTATCAATTTTCTAAAGAAAATGAAAATTTAAAAATTTTAGGAGGAATTTTTGACAATCATTTTTTGGAAAAAGAAAAAGTGATTGAATTAGCTCAATTGCCTTCTAAAAATGAACTTTTGGGGAAATTGGTTTGGACATTAGAAAGTCCAATTTCAAAATTTGTAAATGTTTTAGAAAACAACATTAAAGGTCTGGTAATTGTTTTATCAAAAATAAAACAATAAATCACAAACAAACAATATGGCAGAAGAAACAAAAGAAAAAGAAGAAATAATTATTCCTGAAAAGTTTAAAAAAATAGTTGAGGAAATTGAAAAAATGACCGTTATTGATTTGTCGGAATTGGTTAAAATTTTGGAAAAAAAATTCGGCGTCTCAGCTCAACCTCAAATGATAGCAGGGCTTCCGCTTGCAGGGGGAGCGGCCGCAGAAACGCCAGCCGCGGAAAAAAGCAGTTTTAATATCATTCTCAAGCAAATTGGCGATAAAAAAATTGAAGTGATAAAAGTGATTAGAGATATTACTCAAAAAGGATTGAAGGAATCAAAGGACTTAGTCGACGCGGCAGAGAAAGAAGCGCAAACAGTTAAGGAAAATGTAAAAAAAGAAGAAGCGGAAGAAATCAAGAAAAAATTTGAAACAGCAGGAGCAAAAGTTGAATTGCAATAATAATTTTTTGCGCAGAATTTCTCGTCAATGTCCATCATGATGGAAAAGAATGCAATAAAAACAAGTCTTTGCGTCAAGTTTTGACGCAAAGACTTGCTCTGCGCTTCTTTATCTGATATTATCTGTCTGATTAGCATTAAAACATTAAAGCACGAGAACATTAAAACATTAAAGCAATTTGTTTTTATGTTTTAATATTTTGCCTAATTCATCATATCGGAAAGTATTTATTTTGAAAGCAAATTGGGCTGTTTGATTAAATTAAGCATTCCATTACTGCGTCTCGCCAGTGCAATTTTTCTCGGAGAGAAAAATTGCATATCTGGTAATTCCTAATTCAATTAATTTATGGGCGTTCCTAAAAAACATACTACAAAATCGCACAGGGATAAAAAAAGAATGCATATCTTTTTGAAAACGCCTTGCTTGCGCATTTGTCCTAAATGCGGAAAATCAAATTTGTCTCATACGGTTTGCAAAAATTGCGGCTATTATAAAGGCAGAGAGGTTTTGAATGTTTTGGCAAAATTAGAGAAAAAAGAAAAAAAGAAAAGAAAAGAAGAAATAAAAGAAAGAGAAAAACAAGAAACAAAAAAAGAAAAAGCTTTGACCATGGAAGAATTGTCCCATAAGAAATTTTAACCCTATTCGCGGCTTGCATCGGGATATACCGATTAAGATTAGCAAATTCAATTTTTAAAATTAAAATTATGGCTTCTCGACATCTAGCGCGCTCCATTGTTTTACAATCATTGTTTGAATGGGATTTCTATCAGGGCAAAACAAATCCGCAAGAAATTTTAAAAAGAAATATTGAAAAATATGGAGGAAATTTTAATGAAAGCGAGTTCGCCAAAAAATTAGCTGAAGGAGTTTTGAAACATCTTGAAAAGATTGATGAAATTTTTCAGGAATTAGCTCCGCAGCATTTTTTATCCCACCTTAACATCATTGACAGAAATGTTTTGCGAATCGGCATTTACGAATTATTATATGGAAATAAAAAAGAAGTGCCATTAAAAGTTGCCATTAACGAAGCCATTGAGCTGGCTAAAAATTTTGGAGGAGAAAATTCAGGAAAATTTGTCAACGGGGTTTTGGGAACAATTTTAAAAAAAATTACAAATAAACCCCAGACATTCGGGCGGGGTATTTAAACCCCACCAGAATGTCTGGGGTGTATTTTCGGCACTCGCCTGCCTGCGGTAGGCAGGCTCGGGAAAGCAAAAACTTTGTTTTTGTTTTCCCTCGCTCCGTTTGAAAATGAAAATGAAAAAACTTTTTGTGCCTGTGAATAACATCTATGAAAGACATAATAAAAACTTTTAAAGCATTTGAAAATAAATTAAAAATAAAATTCAAAAATAAAGATTTACTTATCCAGGCATTTGTGCACCGTTCTTTTTTAAATGAAAATCCAAAATTTTGTTTAGAGCACAATGAGCGAATGGAATTTTTGGGCGATGCGGTTTTAGAATTAGTAATCACTGAATTTCTTTATAAGAATTATAAAAATCCAGAAGGAGAACTAACTAATTGGAGAGCGGCTTTGGTTAACGCGCAAATGCTGGCTGAAACCGCAAGAAAGCTTGGTTTTGACGATTGCCTTTTATTGAGCAGAGGGGAAGCTAAAGACAAAGGCAAGGCGCGGCAATATATTTTAGCCAATACTTTTGAATCATTTTTAGGCGCTTTATACTTGGATCAAGGTTATAAAAAAAGCCAAATTTTTATTAATTCTTTTTTAACTCCTGAGCTGTCAAAAATTTTAGAACAAGGAACCTGCAAAGATAGCAAATCGCTATTTCAGGAAATGGCCCAAGAAAAAGACAAAATTACCCCTACTTATAAAGTTTTAAAAGAATGTGGTCCGGATCATGCAAAACATTTTGTTGTTGGAATTTTTTTAAAAAATGAATTAGTGGCTGAGGGCGAGGGGTATTCAAAACAAGAAGCAGAAGACAAGGCGGCAAAAAAAGGATTGGAGGTGAAAGGATATTGTAAATTGTAAATTGAAAATTGAAAATTTGGATTTAAAAATTATTAATATTTTTAATTCACCCGCCAAAATTTTCAGCCTTCAAAAAATTCTGCAAAGAATTTAGCGAGGTAAAAAATTTAGGCGGGTAAATAAAACAAAAACTATGTTAGTTATAAGATTTTTAAGAAAAGGAAAAAAAAATCAACCATTTTTTAAAATTGTTGTTACAGACAAAAAAAATCCGCCAAGAGGTGGAAGATTTTTAGAAACAGTTGGCTTCTTCAATCCCTTAACAAAAGAAAAAGCGCTCAAAAAAGAAAGAGTGGAACATTGGCTCAAAGTGGGAGCTCAGCCTTCAGACAGAGTTTATAATTTATTGATTGCCGAACAAATAATTAAAGGCAAAAAGAAAGCAGTGCACGCAAAAACAAAAAAACAACCTTCAACCGCTGAACCAACTATTGCCGGACAAGCCATTGCTGAACCAAATAAAGAAATTAAAAAAGAAGAAATAAAAGAAGAAGTGAAAGAAGAAGTAAAAGAAGAAGAATCTTCTCTTAAAAATGAAACTCTAAAAACTGAAGCGAATAATAATGAATCTCCTATTAAAATTGAGCAATAATTTACAGAAAAAATAATATGGCAATGGGCAATCACCTTAAAATAAATTTAGAAGGAATAGAAGAAAAAGAACGAGAAGAAGAAAAATTTAACGAAATGGGTAAAAAATTCGTTGCTCAATTAGAAATTGCTACTTTTTTTGAACAAAATCCTTATGCTATGGACACTGCTGATAATTTATCTCGGCAGATTAAGAAGAGAATTGTCTGTATGCGGACCAATATTTGACTCATTAATAAATAAGGGAATATTGGAAAAAATGGGCGAAGGAGATTCGGCTATATTGTCTCTAATAAATTTTGAATCTAATCAAACCCAAAACTTTTTTAAAAATAGCAAAAAACTTTTGGATTGGATAAATCGGACAAAAACAGATCGCCGCACTAAACAATAAAAATCATCTCGTGTATATTCCTCAGCCATTTTGTTTTGTAAAAAAGGAGGGTTGGCAGAATGGTAATGCACCGCTCTTGAAAAGCGGCGGGCGCAAGCCCTTGCAGGTTCGAGCCCTGTGCCCTCCGCCAGAAATTTTCTTGCGAAAATTTCGGTAGTTAGTAATTTGTAGTTTGTAATTAGGTTTTAGTTTTGAAATTGAGCAAAAAAATTTCTGCCCTAATTACAAATTACCCACACTCACACAAAATGTTTGATTTTGAAAACCTTGATGTTTACAAGAGAGCAAAAAACTCAATAAAGAAGTTTTGAGTTTTATTAAAGATAATAAACAGGTAGATTCTTATATTCGCGATCAGTTAAAAAGAGCTTCGATAAGTATTGTTATAAATATCGCCGAAGGTAGCGGCAAGTTTTCAA
>JAHJSK010000096.1 GCA_018830365.1 Patescibacteria group bacterium
AAAAAACAAAGCGACAACGAATGCGCCGCTTTGATGAAAAAAGCCAAAGACGAATTATTTGAAAATTTTAAAGGTCGCAAACTTCAATTTCCGACAATTCACACCACTTTCATTTCGGGCTCATATGTTGATTAGAAAATACTACCTTCCTGCGGGGTTTAATGCCCCGCAGGAAGAATTTTTATAACGCTCATTCATTCCCAACAACAAACCCCTACACCAAAATCTTTGATGTAGGGGTTTGCTTTCAAAACAAATCTCTCACCTTTTTTCCAAAGGAAAAAAGGTGAGGGGTAAATACTTTCCGATATGACGAACGAAGCAAGCGAGTCCCGGAGCTTGTACTGGAAATAATACCTTTATTTTTGCGACAATCCTTGAGCAAGATATTTTTTAATAAGCGATTGATAAGAAATATCCAATTCATTCGCTTGTTCTTTAAGGCGAAACAACAGATATTCCGGCAATTTAATAGAAATTGACATAGATGTCGGTTTAAGGTTTGGAAAAAAAACGGATTCAAAATCCGCCGGTTTAAAATGATCGGCTAAATTAACTTTTGACCAGAAAGCCCTTTCTTGGTTTTCGGTTTTAAATTTTGGAATTCTCAATTTTTTATCCATGATATAATTTATTTTCTTTTTTATTCATATCGCGGGCTGAAATCACGCGGACTCTAATATTTCTAACAGTAAAAACTATAAATAATAATCGCTGTTTCTTTGTGTTGCCAAAAAGGATATATCTTTCTTCTTTGCCTGAATGTAGAATATCTTTAAATATTTTTTTATTATTGTCAAAAAATACCTCTTCGCATTCTTGATCGGAAACTTTATGTCTTGCCCAGTTTTTACCGGAATTGCCCTCATCCCACTCAAACTCAATTGGTTTATTTAATATTGCCATCTTGTTTTATTGTATATGCCGGACAATACGCTGTCAATCCTTATGGTTCATGTTGTCGTAGCCAGATGCTAATGTCATAGTTGAGCCAAATGTCAGTTGTCAGATATTAGCGGAGCAAAAAAAATTTTATATGACCGAAAAGAGTCGAGTGAGTCTGTTTATGTAAAATCCTTTTGCGGAGCTTTATTTTTTATCTTTTATCTTTTATCTTTTATTTTCAAACGGAGCGAGAGTCTCGCGAAGCGGGTCGTCCCGCTTCGCCGTAGCTTCAGCGAAGCGAGTGTCGAAAATAAATACTTTCCAATATGAAAATTGGTGCTTGAAAATTGAAAATTACCTTTTACATTATACTCAAAAACCGCTAAAAATAAATAGCGGTTTTTGAAATTTCTCTTGTTGCCAACTTCTAAAGCTAACTACCAACTGTTGGACAAATAGCGCTCGTGCCATTCACGCAAAAACCAGCGCCAGTCGGAGTAGTACTAGTGAATCCTGCTAGGCCAGTATTGTCAGCGCAATAATAATTTTGATTTCCAGTGGCATTCAAATCAGCCCAAATACATCCTGCAAGAGAATTTGAAGCCGCGCTCCTTACAAAACCAAAAGTAAGGTCCTTATTATTATTGTTAATTTCCTTGCAAAGATTATTTAGTTCATCATTGTCGCAAACACAATCGGCAGCACATTGCAAAGCATCATAATCGCCATCATTAGCATTAATGTAAGTCATTACTGTTCTTGCCTGGCTAATAGCTGAAACAATTCTTGAATCTCTTGCTTTATCAGTGGCTCCCGGAAAACTAACTAAAACAACAGAAGCTAAAATACCAATAATGGTGATAACAACTAATAACTCAATCAATGTAAAACCTTTTTTCATCATCTTCATAATTTTATTTTTATTTTATTATGTTTTTACTCTTAAATTTTCGACCTTTTGTATTATTAATTTTTTTCTGTTATCAAACGAAGCGAGCGAAATAAATATCTCAAAACTCAAATGTCAAAACTCAAAACCTATCTTAAAACTCAAAACTTTAAATTCTTGTTTTTAAATCTTTTCCAATAAAAAACAATAGGCTGAGTATTTTACATTAAATTTGAAGATTTGACATTTGCGTTTTGCCTATAGCCTGACGGCTCGGCCGTATAAGGGTTTTGCGCTTTGAGTTTTGACATTTGAGATATTAATTTTCATTTTCCGCTTTTTGTTTGTAAAAGTCAAATATTATCCATGAATTGTTATCCACAGCCCTACATATTCGCTGATCCCAAGCCAATTTGGAACAAAGGAATAAAAATAGCAATAGCCAAAACAGCAATGCCCGCGCCTAAAACAAGAAGCAAGACCGGCTCAATAATAGCGGACAAATTCATTGTTGTGCGATCTATTTCTTCTTGATAAAAATTAATCACCTCCATTAAGGTCTGATCCAAAGTTCCAGTTTTTTCTCCTGTAAGTATCATCTGGGAAACAAAAGCGGGAACTTCCCTAGGATATTTGGAAAAAACAGAGCTAATGTTCTCGCCTCTCATAACTTCTTGTTCAGCTTCCGCAATAATTTTTTTATAAGTAAGATTTTCTATAATATCTTGGCTGATTTTTAACGCTTGTGTAATAGGCAAACCAGCTTTAAGCAAAACAGAAAGATTCTCGGAAAATCGCGCTAAATAAATCTTTTTTGTTAAATCGCCAATAATAGGCAATCTTAATATGTATTTATCATAATATTTTTTTGCGGCTAAAGATTTTTTAAAATACAAAAAAAGAAAAAACAGAAAGCCCAAAATTCCCACAATAATTATCCATCCCCCTTTTTTTGTAAATTCCGACAAGGAAATTATTATTCTGGTGAACAATGGAAGTTTCCCTTTAAAATTTGCCAGAAGCTGAGTTAAATTAGGAACAATGAAAAAAGCAGTAAGAAAAAAAACAGCGATAAAAACCACGACAATAAAAATAGGATAAACCATCGCGCCCTTTACCCTCTCGTTTAATTTACCTTTTCTTTCCAAATGCGCGGCAAGATAATTCAAAGAGTCCGCCACTTTTCCACTCACTTCTCCTGACTTAATAACGCTTACAAAAAAAGGGTCAAATGTTTCGGGAAACATAGAAAATGCCTGACTCAAACTTCTTCCTCTTTCTATTAATTCTCCCATTTTTAAAATTTTCTCGCGGAAATCAGAATTTTCTGCCTGAATAACAAGAGAGGCCAATGCTTCAGTGGGAGAAATAGCTGATTTCAACATTACAGCCAATTGCCGTGTGAAAATAGTAACATCTGAAAGGGAAATTCTTTTAAAAGAAAGTTTGGTTGCCAAAAGCCCTTCTTTACCCGCTATTTTTAAAGAAGTGGTATAAAAACCATATTTTTCCAAAAGAGAAAGAGCGTCCTTCCGCGTGGAGGACTCAATAATACCTTTCCGTATTTTTCCTTCCCTAGTTCTTGCTTTATATTTATAGCGCATAAAAATAAACTCAAAACTCAAAGCGCAAAGCGCAAAACAAAAATTCAAAATTTCCAATTTACAATTTACAATTTACAATTTTCAAATTCTCTTTAATCTGGCTTCCAAGTCCTTAGGATTAAAAGAATATCTCAAAGCTGTGCCCTCTTCAATCAAACCTTGCTTTACCAAATCAACCAAAGCGCTGTTAAAAACAACCATTCCCTGGTCCCGAGATGTTTCAATCACAGTCGGAATCTCGTGAATTTTATTTTCCCGTATTAAATTGCTTACAGCGGAATTATTAAACATTATTTCGCAAACTGGAATAATATTTTTATCAATAGTTGTTATTAATCGCTGAGAAACGACAGCCAATAAAGAGCCAGATAATTGCGCGCGAATTTGGTCCTGGTGTTGCGAAGAAAAAACATCAATGATGCGATGAATGGTTTGATGAGCGGAATTTGTATGAAGAGTGGCAAAAACCAAATGCCCGGTCTCCGCCGCGGTAAGAGCCGTAGAAATTGTTTCCAAGTCCCTCATTTCTCCCACCATAACCACATCAGGGTCCTGCCTCAAAGCAGATCTTAACGCTTTGGCAAAACTCAAAGTATCGCTATAAACCTCTCGCTGGTCAACTAAGGATTTATCGTCTTTAAAAATATATTCTATTGGGTCTTCAATAGTAATAATATGCTCTGTTCTGGTATGATTTATTTGGTCAATCAATGCGGCCAAGGTGGTGGACTTTCCTTGCGAAGAAGCGCCTGTGATTAAAACCAATCCCTGGGATGCTTCAGTTAATTTATTTAAAATAAAAGGTAATCCTAACTCTTCTATTGTCCTGATTTTTTGAGAAATAGCGCGCAAAGCAATGTTTATATAATTGCTGGCAAAATAAACATTCGCTCGAAATCTCATTTTTTCTTTGAAATTATACGCTATGTCAATTTCTTTTTCTCTTAAAAATTTTTCTGTTCTCTTGTTCCCTATTAAACAAAAAGCCAATCCTTGCGCAACCTCCTGAGTAATTTTTTTTTCTTGCTCCAAATAAACCAGATTCTGGGCGATTCGTAAAATCGGAGGATGTCCCACGGAAATATGCAGATCCGAGGCTTGCTTTTCAATAACTATTTCTAAAAATCTTTCAAGTTGTTCTTGGTAATTCATAATTATGTTTAACTTAAATTGCGAAATGCTTTAAGCATGGAGAGACCCGACCTCTTAATAGTTGAAAGTTGAAAGTTAGAGAGGTCGGGCCTCTTGAAATCTTGCGCTTCGCAATTCAAGGTTAAATTAATTTTTTAATTTCTTCAACTATTTCCGAAGGCACAAAATGGGCTTTTATTAAATATTTGTCAGCTCCCATTTCCTGACTTTTTTGAATGTCTTCTTTCTGTCCCAAATTGCTTAATATTATTACTTTGGAATTTTTAAATTTTGGATTTTCTTTTATGCTTTTTAAAATTTCCCATCCATCAAACTCTGGTAAAACAATATCCAAAATAAAAAGGTCGGGGGCCTCTTCTGCTTTTTCCTTCAACAGGTGCATAGCTTTTCCCCCGGTTTCCGCTATCTTCAATTTAAAACCAGCGATTTCTAATTTTTTTTTATAAATATCTATTAAAAATGGATTGTCTTCAACTAAAAAAATTGTTTTCATTGTTTTATGATTAAGTGAAGCGAGTAAAAAGTGAAAATTTTGTAATTTCCAATTATTTTAATTTTTTTTAATTGACCTAAACAAACTCAAAACACCAGCAAACCCACTCCCATTCCAAAAAGCAGTGGTAAACCGCTAGAGGCCCGACCTCTTGCGGTTTTAGCACTTCAATTAAATGAAAATTATTCTATAATTTTTTAAACTATCCTCTAATTAGATTCAAAATTTCAACTTTAATCTTTAATCTTTCAACTTTAATCTTTAATGCTCTATATTTCCTCCGTCTCTCTCATTATTTCTTCCATAGAAGTAACCCCCTGCAAAACCTTTAAAATTCCATCTTCCGCAATGGTCGTCATTCCCTGTTTTTTTGCTTCTTTTAAAATTTCTATTTCCGCTGGGTTTTCAATAATTATTTTGGCCAATTCATTGGTCATTTTCATTACTTCAGCAATTCCAATTCTACCGGCATAAC
>JAHJSK010000097.1 GCA_018830365.1 Patescibacteria group bacterium
AACCCTGTTAAATTTCCTTTCAGAAATTTTACTTTCAGTAAAATTATTTAACAGGGTAAAGGTCGAAATTTAACAAAAAAATTAACAGGTAGGACATTTCTAAATTGCTGGGGGTAGGACATTTCTAAATTGCTTTGACATGCCACGAGTAAATACAAAAAAAGTGGACTAATTTTGTAAATTTAGATATAATACATTTTGTTCGCTACCTGTATCTGATTTGCGGGTGTAGCTTAATGGCAAAGCCCAACTTTTCCAAAGTTGTGATGAGGGTTCGATTCCCTTCACCCGCTCCAATCAAAAAGAGGGCTTTCATAGCCCTCTTTTTGATTTTCTTATTTTTTCAAAAACCCAAGTTAGCCAGTATTTCCATGAAATCGGCAAGTCCTGCGTCTCAATATAGCGATGCGCTTGACCGCTAAAGCCCATTTTAAATAAACTTGGTCCTGACCAGGGATGATTGCTTTTTGGTTCAACATAGCCCCAAAAATCATACAAAGCGCATCCTCTTTTTTTTGCCTCTTTTATCGCTGACCATTGCAAAAGATAGGCAATGGGAATTTTATGATATTCTGGCAGTAAAGCCGCGTGATGATAAAAACCAATTCCAGACCAAAAAATAACAAAAGAAAAAGCAATAATTTTTCCTTGAAATTCGCCTAAAAATAAAACTATTTGCTCATCTTGCTTAAAAACAGAAAATTCATTTTTTAAATAGTCGCATGAAAAGGGAACAAAATGGTGTCTCTTGGCTGTTTCTTGATGCATTTTAAAAAAATTTTCCACATCCTCTAAATTACAGCTTTGTTTTACTTCAAGATTTTTATTTTTAATCGCTTGCTTTATCAAATAGCGAGTGGTCTTGCGCATTCCTGTTAAAAGTTCTTGTTCTGATGAAGTAATGTCTAATTTCCAGCTTGCTTCTGGATGCGCGTGGATTGCCGCTTTTCTAAAACCCTGTTTTTTGAAAACTTCATTATTTTCCTCGCTTCTTTGCCAAATAGGATTAATCCTGATAAACCAACACTTTTCCTCTTTCGCGATTTTCTTTAATTCTTCTAACAAAATTTTTAAAATATCAGCTTTGAGTTTTAAATTGTAGTTTTGCGTTTTGCGTTTTGCGTTTTGCGTTTTTATTATTGGCCCATGCGGAACGAGCAAAAAAGTTCCTCGCTTTGCTGTTATTTTTACTACCAAAGCAACTGCTATCAGATTTGACATTTGCTTGCCCGCCATAGCATTCTTGCCCGCCATATCCTCGGCGAAGGCGGGGGCGAAGGCTGGACATTTGCTTGCCCGCCATAGCCCCTGCGAAGGCGGGACATTTGCATTTTCGTAAATTCCAAATCGCCAAATTTTATCTCCCATTATTTTGTTAAACTCCCCCCAATTCCAAGATTGCAAAAAAGTTTTTTCTCCGCATTTCAAAAGAAAATCCTCCCAAATTTTTTTGTCTTCTATTATTTTAATTATCATATTTTTTTAAAAAATTAATAATTTTTTGCGCGTCATTTAGACCAATATTAATATGGGTTGGCAAATTAAAAGTTATTTTAGACAATTTTTCCGCGTTCGGGCAATCTCCAATTTTATATCCCATTTTTTCTAATTTTGTATCTTTCGGCGCAATAGCAGAAGTATACCAATCCCCTATTAAAATATTTTCTTTCCACGCCTGCTTAATAATTTGATGGGCTTTTGAATGTTTAATCGTAAGTCGCAAAAAAACTTGCTTTCTATCTTCAAATTTTATTGGCAATTCAAAGTTGGCGGAGGTCTGACCTCTGCCAACTTTTTTGCCACTATAATTTTTTAAATTTTTAAAATAAAATTCAGCGATTTTTTGCCGATGTTCATTAAATCTTTCTAATTTTTTAAATTGATTTAAAGCAAGCTCCGCTAATGGCTCTGGCATTTTTTTTGGAAAATAATCCGGCCTTAATCCTATTTTTTCTTTCCAATGCACTGCTTTTGATAAAATATGAAACCATTGAAATAATACCAAAATATATTTTCCAAAAAATCTATAACCCGGCAAAATCAAACAATTCATTAAAATAGGATGTAATAATTGTTGAAAAATCCAAAAACAAGACGGCTCCTCAATTTTTTCCTGAAATTCTTGCAATTTTTTTGCTAATTTTTCGTCCTGCGTTATTGCCATTCCGCCATAAACCGATGAAATTATTTTGTCGCGGGAAAAACTAAAAAATCCTGCCTTGCCAAAAGTTCCGACTTTTTTGCCTTTATATTTCGCGCCAAGCGAATGCGCGCAATCCTCAATTAAAATCAAATTGTTTTTTTCACAAATTTCCAAAATTTCATCTATATCCGCTGGCAGACCAAAAGTGTGCTGAACGAGCACTGCTTTGCTTTTTGGTCCAATTTTTCTTTTTAAATCCTCGCAATCAATATTAAATGTCTTTTCATCGCAATCAATAAAAACTGGTTTTAAATTGACTTGCCCGCTAAAATTTTGTTTCACAAAATTTCGGTGGGTCCATAAAATTGGATTGACAACAGCATTGCAAGTAAAGGACTGCAACAAAATTTCATCGCCTTGATTTAATTCCAATGCTTCTAAGATTGCCATTAAACCTGTTCTTCCGCTATTAAAAGAAAAAGCGTATTTAACTCCAAAATATTTTTCAAATTCTTCCTCTAAACATTTGCAATTTGCAATTTGCAATTTGCAATTTTCTCTCCATTTCCAGGGCTGAAAAATCAATTTCAAAGCCAAAAAAATATCATCCTTTTCCGTGTTCGGCGAAAGAGATATAGAGATTGGTTTAAAATG